>JAGAAA010000023.1 GCA_017615495.1 Clostridia bacterium | reverse complement strand
TTTTTGCGCTTGTATATCATCACGGCAACGCCGTGTATAAACCAAATTTGCTTCGGATTGATGATATGCACGATTTAGCAATCGTGATGATATGCACGCATTCGCGTGATGCATTCCCTGACGCGATGCGTCACGCGCCCGTGGCGTGAACCCGGGACGGGTCCCGTCTGACGTTCGCACTTACAGTTAAACCTTCTTAATAGTTGTTGAAACCGCGGCGGGATTGTGTTATAATGTTTCGCGTATGAAAAAGCTCCTTTATTTTGTTTTAATCTTACTTTTGATCTCGACGGTTTGTTTTGCCGCCTTTGGGTGCAAGGCAAAGATCAAGTCGGAGGAAAGTTATCGTCTTTACACCTACGACACGCGCTTAGACAAGTTCGTTACGATGGGCGCTTCCTTGAAGTTCGGCAAGGATTTTTCCACCTTTGAATATACCTTTGGGGAAGGGGACTTGACCATCTTCGGCAAGGTGGAAAAGACAAAGGGGCCTGATTCCTACGTGATCTCCTGCGGGGAGGAAGCCATCGCACTCGTGACCGAGCGTTACCGTCAGTCGATGGTGGATAACGGGGCAAGCCAAGCACAGCTTGACAATTTTGACGTAATTGCATCCACCCTCACGCCGCGCGCGCAGTTTTTCTCGTACGGCGGCAAACTTTTCAAGGGGGATTCCGTGGAGATGTTCCGCTGCCCCGATAAGGATTCCGACGCGTTTGAAGGGCTTTACCACATGGATTCCGGCACCGATATCGTGCGCCTTCGCGGCGGCTTCGTTTACGGCGAAGACGAGGATGGAGAGTACACCGTCAAGAACGGTCGCTACACCGTTTCGCGCGACATTTTGACCATCGTTTCTTTGGATGAAAACGGCAAGGATCGCTATCAAAACGGCATCCTGATGCGCAAGCGTTATTTTATGGCAAAGATCACCATCCCGACGACGGATACCCTCGTTGGCACGAGCTTTGAGGAGCAACTTAAATCCTCCGCCTTCGCAAGTGCGATAAATGCGGATATATCCGAATATTCCGGCAAAACCATCGCCGTCCTTTGCGAAAGCTTTTACACGAACAACTTAAAATAAGGCAAATTTGTCTTCGGCTCTTTGCTTTTTGCAAAGAGCCGTTTTTTTTATGGCGGGCAGGCGGCTTTTTCCTCTTACGAAAGGTCCTTTTTCGCGCTCGCGGGCGCTTATTGATAAATTAAAGTTGAATAAGAAAATTTAATAAATATTGACACGACCCTACACGCGTATTAAAATAAACACGTATTTTATTTACGCGCGACTACGCGTGAGGGAATACGGTCTTGGAGGAATTATGACAAAAAATCTTCACACGAAATTACTGATCATCTTACTGCTATGCATCGTGGTTGCCTTGGTCGCCTGTGCTTGTGCGCCCAGACAGTCTTCGATCCTATCCAAAAATCAGATAGACAAAGACAAAGATAAACCACTGATCGACCTTACGAAGGCGGAGACAACGGATTCAAGCGTATCCGAGTTCTTTTCATATTTGAAACAAGGGCTTGCCGTTGACGACGCCAGCGACACCGTCGCGTTTAAGTTCGTATCGGAGGATATGACCGTAGTGGAGAGCGGTAAGACCTTCGATATGTACGCGGAGTTTGATTGCAAATACGATCGCAGAGATGATTCCAAGACCGAATTGCTCTTTGAGCTTAACTCTTCTCTTACGCGCGAGCTCGTGTTTGGCTTGTACTATATCAACAGCACCTTCTACATGAACGTTCCCAACGAGCAGGGCGGCATCACCATCTATATGGACGAGTTCAGCCTGCGCGACATTTTGACCATCGCGGAAAACCTCGGCGACGTGGTCTCAAACGCTTACCAAAGCATTTCGCAAAAGGAAGTGCCGATGCTTGGCAAGATCGAAACCCTCCTCACCCCCGTTTTGAAGTCCGCTATCAAGAGCGCCACCAAGGCGGAGCAGGACAACGTTACGCAAATCGTTTTGAAGACGGATTTCAACGCCGCCATCAACACGGTGTTCAAAGTGCTCCGTATGGCGAAGTCCTTCTTGCAGGAATACCAAGTCGACACCATTTTGTCCTCGGTCTTCGGCGTTTCGTTGACCACCATCATGAATTACACCTTCGAGCAGTTCACCTGCGACGTTACCTTGACCCTCGTGGACGGCAAGCTCGTCACCATCGAGCCCAAACTCGGATACGGCACGGAGACCTTTGCGCTTGATCTCACCATCGACAACAAGTACTACGGTGACGACGCCAACATGGTGGGCGCCATCGCCTTCCCGGAATTTAACGATTACAGGAAGTTTGGCGTCACGAATATGGAGTTCACCCTCCGCGTTGACCTCGAGAACGGTTCCGAAAAGCAAGTTACGGTGGACAACCTGATCGGCGGCGTGTTGAAGGAGTTCTTCGGGCTCGATTCGTTGGGCGCCCTGGGCGAGCGCACCTTGACGCTTGGCAAAGGCACCATCGGGCTCCTCCTTGACGTAAACGCCGAATTGGATTGGAACAAAAACGAAAGAAACTATTTGGAAGTTGAAATCTACGAGAGGCTCACCTCCGGCAGAAAGCGCCTCGGCACCGTTTACTACGTCGGCGCCAAAAACGCTTTGTACGTGGATTTCTCCGAGAGCAAGTTGCCCAAATTCGTCTACGAAGGGCTCAACCTCGCTTCCGTCTTAAAGAGCTTCGTCGTGCAGACGTTGGCTTCCCTCTTCGGCACCGGAGAGGAAAACAGCGCCGCGGGCGAAGAAGTGCGCGCGTTGGTCATCGATACCTTTGCGCCGGGCGGCACCTACGATCAGGCGCTGAGCAACATCGTGCAAAACGGCACCTACGAATTCGTTTCCGCAGCGGGTGAGGGCGGCTCGTACGCAGAGCTTGACGTCTTCTCCGTCGTGATGTCCCTCATCAAGACGTTGGAAAGACGCCCCTCCGGTCGCAAGGCTATCGCCGTGACCCTTGACAGAAGCTTGATCCTTGACATCATCGAAGGCATTGCGCACGACGCCAAGGCAGACCTCGACAAGGTCATCGCCGACCAGGCGAACGATCAATCCTTGAACGAGATCAATTCGACCATCGCTTCGACGGAAACGCAAATCACCGCAAAGAGGGAAGAAAAGGCT
>JAGAAA010000140.1 GCA_017615495.1 Clostridia bacterium | reverse complement strand
GGCTTTACTATGACGGGCGGCAGCACCATAGGCGGGCTGGGCTACAGCGGCTTCGTGCAAGGGATGTCCGACGTCACCCTCGACAATCACGCGATGGTCATCGAACGTTACCAAGCGCCCACGGGGGACCGCCCTTGCGGCAGGCTTACCATCGTCGCGGGGGATCAAGTGGTGTTTGACGGCGACCTTCCGTACGTCAACAAGGAGGACGGCCGTCGCGGCTTCCCCTTTGCCAAGCAAACGGCGGTCATCGCGCCGGGATGCTTCTTCGGCACTTCCATCGTGGAACGCATGATTCCCATCCAGCGCGCATTCAACGCAGTCAAAAATCGCAAGCATGAGTACCTGAACCGTATGACGATGGGCGTCCTCGCCGTGGAAGACGGCAGTGTTGACGTGGAAAACCTTGAAGAGGACGGGCTTTCGCCGGGCAAGGTTTTGATCGTCCGTCAGGGTGGAAGGATGCCGCAAATGCTTGAGATCGGCAACGTGCCCGTCGAGCTCATTCGTGAAGAGGAAAGGCTCCTGGATGAATTCACCTTGATCAGCGGCGTCAGCGATCTGATGAAGTACTCGCAGGCGCCCAGCACCAACACGAGCGGTAAGGCGATCTCCCTTTTGATGGAACAGGACGAATCGCGTCTGAAAATGACGGCAACCGAGGTCAGAAGCGCGGTCAAAGAGGTGGCGAAGCAGGTGCTCCGTTTGTACAAGCAATTTGCCTTGCAAGCGCGAATGAAAAGGATCGCGGGGGAAAACGGCGAGATCGAACTTCGCTACTTTGACAAAAACGATATCAGCAGCGACGACGTCGTATTCGACGTATCGGGTGACGTTTTGGAGACTGCTTCTTCGAGGCGCAATATGGTCGTGGATCTTTTGAACCTCGGACTGTTGTCGGACGAGGAAGGAAAGATCACCTCCGCCAACAAAACGAAGATATTGGAAATGCTCGGCTTCGGCAATTGGGAAAACGCGAGGGAACTCGACGAACTCAACAAAAACCGCGCCGAGGAAGAAAACGAAAAAGTGTGTACGGAAGAGATATCTCTTTGCGAAGTGGACGACGACGATATCCACGTTGCGGAGCACAGCAAAGCGCTTCTCGGAAAGGAATTCGATTACACGCCCGAAGCAAAAGAAAGGTTGCTTGAGCATATCCGTATGCACAAACGCAAAAAGGCGCTTGCAAAAAGCGTCGAACAAGGCGCATAAGCGCAATAAGGAGGTAAATTATGCAGGAAAATATGGAACAAGCGGTCCTTTCGCCCAAGACGGACGGCGCTACGTCGCCCGCGGCAACGGATAACGAGGGCGCCGCCTCCGTAGGGAAGTTCGCAAACAGCGACGAACTGTTAAAAGCGTACAATCATCTGGAAGCGGAATTCACAAAAAAGTGCCAGCAGTTAAAAGAGGCGGAGCGGAGAAGTGAGCCTACCGTCGAACCTTCGACGACGGATGGATCTGCCCCTCTGTACGAAAAAGAAGATTGGGATGAAAAGGTGGCTGCCTTTTTGGGAAAGTATCCGATGGCGGAAGAGTACGCAAACGAGATCGGCGCCATTTTGCTGGAGGACAAGGACCTTGCCGGACGGGAAGACTGTCTGGACGTCGCCCTCGGCAGAGCGGTTGCGAAAAACTACAAAAAACCCGAAAGCATGATCGAGGACGAGGCATTCCTCGAAAAACACGTCTATCACAATGACAAAATTCGCGATAAGGTCATCAAAGACTATCTCGAAGGATTGTCTCCCCTCGCCGGCGCACCCAGAACACTTCCGCATGGCGGTGCCGCCGCGATCATACCGCCCACTCGTCCCGGAAGCATCGAGGAAGCGGGAGCCATGGCGGAAAAACTTATAAATTCTAGGAGGATCTAATATGGTTACTATTTCCAGCGCGGAAAACGCACTGAAAAGTCTTTACCTTGGCGTAGTTGCGGATCAGCTGAACACCGGCATCAATCCCCTCTTCGCCAAAATCAAACAAACCACTTCCGACGTGTGGGGCAAAAACATCGTCAAGCTCGTTCCGTACGGTTTGAACGGCGGCGTCGGCGCCGGCAGCGAAACGGGAGACCTTCCCATCGCGTCCGGTAACACCTACGCGCAGTTTACCCTCACGCTCAAAAACCTTTTCGGCACCATCGAGATCAGCGATAAGGCCATCCGTGCCAGCGAAAACAGCGCGGGTGCTTTCGTCAACGTCTTGAACGCTGAGATGGAAGGGCTTTTGAAGGCAAGCAAGTTTAACTTCGGTCGTATGCTTTACGGCGACGGCAACGGCAAGATCGCCGATACCGCGGCGTATTCCGGCAACACCGATAAGTCGTTGATCAAGGTCAGTAGCACCAAAAACCTGATGGAAGGCATGGTGGTGGATATCTACGCTTCGGCGGGCACTACGCCCACGCTTGCGGCAAGGCGTCTCGTTGAGATCGACCGCACCAACAACGTGGTCAAGTTCGACGGCACGCTCCCCGAAAATCCGCTCGGGGCAGGTTACTATTTGACCGTTCAGGGCAGCAAGGGCGCGGAGCTTACCGGTCTTGGCGCGATCTTTAAGACCACCGGTTCTTTGTACGGCGTTACCCGCTCGGGCAACAAGTGGTTGAACCCCTACATCAGAACTTCTGCCGGCGCCATCGGCACGGGGCTCATTCAAACCGCCATCGATTACATCGAAGAGGTTGCGGGCTCCAACGTGGATTTCATTTCCACCGCGTACGACGTAAGGCGTTTCTATCTTGATTACCTTGCTCTCAGCCGCACCAACATCGACTATTTGAACTTGGACGGCGGTTACAAGGCTATCTCCTACAACGGCATCCCCGTCGTGGCGGATAGATTTGTTGAAAACGGTACGATGTACCTTTTGAACAGCGGCGATTTCAAGCTCCACCAGCTTTGCGATTGGAGATGGATCGAGGGCGAAAACGGCAGGATCTTGATGCAAAAGGCAGGTACG
>JAGAAA010000139.1 GCA_017615495.1 Clostridia bacterium | reverse complement strand
GGAAGCGTTGCCCGTCGAGGTCAAAAACGAAGGCGGCGCGTTTACGGCTTCGGGTGAGGTAAAAGGAACGATCCTTTACTTGAACGATGCGGACGAGGTCGCAGAATTGACGGTTTCCCTGCCGTATGCCGAAGCGGTGGAGGAAGCTTTCGACCTTACCGCGCGCGTTAAGAGCGCCCGCGTGATATTAACGGATGACGAGGCGGGCAACGTCGTTGAGGTGGAAGCCACTCTTTCCCTCGTTGGAACTTCTTACGAAGAAGTAAAACAAACGGTGATGGCGGCGGCGTGCGGCGAAAAGAGTATGGTGGAAGAAATGCGCGAGCAAAAGCAGTCCGTCCGCTTCGTGGGAAGAAATTGCTACAAGGAAGGCTTGTCCGGCAACGTCGCATTGGACGCCTCCGGCGTTGAAACTCTGTTCGTGCGCCCCGGATGCCACGCCGTCGCCGAAGTTACGGTAGAAGACGGGTCGGTCAAGGTGGAGGGCGTCGCGTCCTTCCGCGTGGTGTATGGGGCGGCGGAAGGGTATCGCTCGGAAAAGGCGGAATTCCCCTTTGCGTACGTTTTGCCTTTTGCGGAAGCAAAGGACGGGATGACCGCTAACGTTAAGCTCACGGTGACGGACGCATCCGGAGTCCTGCGCGGAAAGGAAGTAGCCGTCACGGCAAACGCGTTTTTGGACGTCGCGCTTTTTGAAAAGAGCGTCGTAGAATACCTTTCCGAAGCGAAGAAAGGCGAGCCGATCCCCGAAAGTGAGGCGGGCATCAGCGTGTATTTTGCGGAAAGGGGCGAGGACGCGTGGTCCATTGCCAAAAGCATGGGCGTACTGCCAAGCGCTCTTGTAAAAGCAAACCCTTTCCTTGCGGAGCCCATCGAGGAGCCAAGAAAGATTTTGGTGTTCAGGCAGAAATAACCCCAACTATATTTGCATAGCAAATAGTAAAAGCGCCGACGCGTTTGTTCGGCGCTTTTATTCTATAAATGGAATAATCTACAAATGGAGCAAATTTATTTCCGAAACAGTTCCGCTATCCAGCTGCGGTACTCCACTTCTTCTTTGCCCGTTTCCTCGGCGGCGATGAAGCAAAGCGGCGGGTACGCCACGCACCACCAGTTTTTGCCTTTGCCGCTACCGAGCTCCACGATGACGGCGTCGTATTCGCCGGCTTCTAAGGTGAGGTCGCCGTAGGTTTTGGTGGGAAAGGTTTCGCTCCCAAGTCTGACGCGGCTGTCGTACTCGTACCCGCAGGAGCGAAGTGTGTCGTTTGCCACTTTGGCAATTTCCTCTTTCTTGCTTTTCAAAAGGCGCCACATTTCCGCTTTGCTTTGTACGCCGGCGGAAAGAGGGGCAAAATACTGCACGATGGCGTCGCGCACGGCAAGTTTTACCGTTTGGTCCTCGTCGCTGTCCGAATTTGCGCGGACGTGGATGCGGATATAATCCGATTTTTGCGGTCTGTCGCAGGAGATCAAAAGCAGGGTTGCCGATACGGCGGAGACGATGAGCATCAAAAAGACGAATATGTAGCGTTTCATACGGGGAGTATCGACCGCCCGGCGTTTTTTATACCGCGTTTATTTTTTTTGTTTTTTTGGCATACTATTTTCAAAAATTTTCGAGGTGACTATGAAAAAAGCGTTGATCGCGGCGGTGATCGTCGTGTTTTGCGGAGTGGTGGCGTTTGCCCTTTTCACCTCCGCGGGAACGGCGGATGCGGAAGTATTGAAAAACGGCTCCAAAGGGGCCCTCGTCAAAACGGTGCAGACCAAACTGAAAAACTGGGGGTACTACACCGGCACGGTGGACGGCGTTTACGGGCCAAAAACGGTTGCCGCCGTCAAGTACTTTCAAAAGAAAAACGGGCTGACGCAAGATGGGATCGTCGGCGCAAAGACCGCCGCGGCGATGGGGGTGACGCTTACCGCTTCGTCTTCTTCCGAGTCTTCGGGCGGAAGCTATTCCTCCGGCGACAGCTATCTTCTTGCCAAGTGCATTTACGCCGAGGCGCGTGGGGAGCCGTATACGGGGCAGGTTGCCGTGGGCGCGGTGATATTAAACCGCGTGCGCTCTTCCAAGTTTCCCAACAGCATTTCGGGCGTCATTTATCAGCCCTACGCTTTTACCTGCGTGGCGGACGGGCAGATCAATTTGACCCCCGACGCCAACGCCAAAAAAGCGGCGCAAGACGCTCTGAACGGGTGGGACCCCACCAACGGCTGTTTGTACTATTACAATCCGGCGACGGCAACCAGCAGTTGGATCTGGTCGCGTACGGTAATGCTGTCGATCGGCAAACACAATTTTGCGCTGTAAGGAGGAAATATGGATCAGCAAAAAGCGGAAAGAAGAGATAAAACGCGCACCACGGTGGCAATCGTCGTCATAGCGCTCCTCGCAGTGCTTTCGGGGGTGCTTGCCGCGCTGTACGTCACGGCAAAAGCGGGGCAAAGCGCCGCGGACGAAAGATACCGCGCGCTGGCGGAAAGCACGTACCGCAAAAGCTATTACGCGCTTCTATATAATATGGATGGCTTAGAGGGCGCCGCCAACAAATTGACCGTTGCGTCGGGCAAGGCCTTGAAGCAAGAGTATCTTGCGGACGTTTCGTCCTACGCCACCGCCGCGGCGGAAAACATGTCGGATTTTACGATGAACGAAGGCGATAGCAAAATAATGAAATTCATCAACCAAACGGGGGATTTTGCCAAATACTTGGACGACAAGCTCAACAAGGGCGGAAGCTTTGCGGAAGAGGATGAAAAAACCATCGGGGAGATCTCTTCCGCCGTGCGCGAGATCAAAGGTACGCTTGCCGAGCTTTCCGCCGAGGTAGAAGAGGGGGATTTCTCCTTCGTGGACACCCTGCGGGAAAAGGACAGCTTGTTCAGCCGCACCCTCCGTTCTTTTGAGCAAAAGGACGTGGACTATCCTTCGATGATCTACGACGGCCCCTTCAGCGATTCGCTTTTAGAGCGCGAAGCAAAGGCGCTTTCTGGCGCCGACGTATCGGAAGAAGAGTGCCGCGCCATCGCGGCAAAGGTGCTTGGCGTGCAAAAAACTTCCGAAATATCCGTAAAAAGCGGTAGCAAAAACGTATTTGAAACCTACGATTGCGAGGCAGATACCCCCGCGGGCAAAGCCTACGTCACCATCGCAAAAAAGGGAGGCTTCCCCGTTTCGTTCAGCTTGCCGGAAGACGTTCAAAACGCTCTGCATATCGAAGCGGCGGATGCGGAGCGTTACGCTGAGCAATACCTTAGGAATATCGGCATCGAAAACGTGAAGGCGGTGTGGGCGAGTTTGTACGACAACGTTTACTACGTAAACCTTGCCTGTGCCCGTGACGGCGTGATCCTTTATCCCGACTTGATCAAAGTCAAAGTCGGCGGCGACAACGGCCGTATCGTGGGGATGGAGGCTTTGAATTACGTCTTCAATCATACCGAGCGCGACATCCCCGCCGCCGTGGTGACGGAGCAGGAAGCCGCGGAAGCCATCAGCGAGTATATATCGCTTTCCTCCTGCCGCCTCGCACTCGTTCCCACCAAAGGTGGGGGCGAAGCTTTGACCTACGAGTTTTACGGGACGAAGGGGGCGGACAAATACTTCGTCTACGTGGACGCCCTTACAGGAGAAGAACTCAAAATTATGAGAGTACTTGACGGTGAAAGAGGACTTTTGTTGCAGTAGTTCTAAAGGATAATTTTTTTAAGCGGACCTTTCGAAAAATGGGAGGTTCGCTCTTTTTTAATGAATAGTTTCCTTGTCCATTGACATTTTTTATAAAAAATGTTAAAATTATATTTAATTCTGATGGAAGATGATTTCCGCCGGGAAGGAGAAATAGCGTGAAAAAATTTCTCGTTTTACTTTTGATCCTCGTTTGTTGCAGTTTGATTTTTGCGGCTTGTTCGGCAGGTTCCAATGAGATCACGACGGAAAAATCCGGTACCATCGGCGTTTCTGTTTATCCCACGTCGGATAACAAGGCGGAGCTGACGCCCATTGTGACTTCCGTGCAAAAGAGCATCACGGATGACGGACAAGGACTTTATCGTATCACCTATTCTAAATCGGGGGAGGGCACAGTTTCCCTTTCTTCCGATAAGTCGGAAGCGTGGACTCGTATCACCGTGACCGCCACTCCCGCAAATAAGTGGAAGCTGGCAAGCATTGCGGTCAACGGACAAGCGCTCGCCGAAGGCGTTACCTCTTTTGATATGCCCGCAAGCGACGCCAACGTGGCGGTCGCATTTGCGGACAGACGGCACGTTTTGTTGTGCGGTGATCACATCGCGGCGGAGCTTACGGATCGTATGGACGGATACACTGAGCCTGCCTATGAAATTCTCGAAGGAGATCGGTACTATTTCACCGTCGATCAAACGGACGCCGATCATTATTATGAAGACAAGGACGTCGGTTGCGCTTATTACGACTATGAAAATCGGGTAAACGTTCCCGTTTCCGTTCGTAAGGAGAGTGCGGGGCGTTACAGCGTCGTTGCGCCGGATAAGGACGTCTATGCTTCGGTCACTATCCATCCCTATCGCAGTTTGGTCGGCAACGCGAAGGTCTATACTTCCGATTACGGCTGGGGGGTCTACAGCGAAGAAGATTATACGGAGCAATGCCAAGTAGCCGTCACCGTAAACGGCGAACCCTATACGATGGGCGCCAAAGTCAAGGAAGATACCGTCTTCCGCGTGCAGTTGACGGCGCCTTTTGCTTGTCGCGTGAAAGGGCTGACGTCAAAATCCGGTCATTCCTTACAAATTGAGCCGAGTCAGACGGACCCGAACGATTTCACTTTTGTTTTGGCTGATAATTTACCGTTGAACGTCGAGATAAAGGTCGAGATAGGCAAGGTCTATACGTTGTCTTGCGGCGAATATAAGTACGGAACGGTCAGCGCGGAGAGCACGTCCGTTATGAAAGGCGAAGGCGTAGACATCTCTGTCACGCCGCTGTACGGCTACAGTTTGACTTCGCTCCGCTATACGACGAACGGCGTTGATTACGAACCCGTTTACCAAGACGCCGGCGGTTACTATTTGGTTATGCCGGACGCCGACGTGACGGTGGTCGCGGAGTTTAAGGACGTTGATACCCCCGTCGATTGCGTTCGCGGTACGATCTTGGTGAAGTACGAAGGGGATGCGACCGTCCCCGCGGGTGACCTTGTGGAAAACGTAGACTTCGGTTACGGCGATCCCGTAACCGATCTTGCGCCATATGGCAAGGTCTATTTGCCTAAGGATTCCAATTTTGATTTTTCTGCGCAAAAAACGGAAGAATACAAGTATAAAGCCGTCACGGTCACCACCGATCCCAATGGCGTCCTGCTTTCTTGCGAATATAATTTCAGCGTCTTCGGCGCAATTCAGGTCGGTGAAGATGATTTTATCATCACCTTTGAACTTTTGGAGTAAAGTATGAAAAGCACAATGAAAAAATCGGTTTTGTTTGTCGCTATCGTAATTGCCTTAAGCTTGGCAATGTTGCTTTTATCGGTTTCCGCCGTCGCTTTGGCGTGGACCAAGGTGGATTACGCCTATTCGCGGCAGGGGGATACCGTTTGGCTGGGTGAATATCCGCAAACCTTAGCCACCGACAAGGAACTCTCCAAAATGAGTTCTTCTCCCGATGAAAACGGCTATTACACCTCGGGCAAGGATAAGTTCGTCAAGGTGACGACGCCCATTCTCAAGAATGCTTATCATAACGGGAAGACCGACTATCTTCCGTTTTCGGACGACTCTCAGCCCGATCCCGCAAAGAGTTACTATTTTAAGGTGGAACCCATTCAATGGCGAGTGCTTGTGGATGACGAAGAGAACGATGCCGTGATGCTTGTTTCCGATCAACTGATCGACGCGCACGTTTGGCTTTCTTCCTTTGAAAAATCCGCGACGCGTTCTTCTTGGGCGGCGTATGACAACACCCTTGACGGCGTTCCCGCCGAAACTCCCGCAAACGGTTGGCGTTACAGCGAAATGCGCGCTTTCTTGAACGGCGAGTTCTATAACACGGCTTTTAACGAAAAGGAAAAATCGGCAATTCTTCTTTTTGCCAACAAAAACACCATCGACTACCGCGAAAATGACGAAAGCACCGTCGTCAACGATTACGTTGCCATAGGCAACGCCGCCGACTACGCCAAGGCGGGAGACAGAGTTACCCCCACCGATTACGCCATCGTCAAAGGAATGCATTGGCAGATCGATAAGAACAACTGTGCTTACTTTGTAAACGAGTATGCTTCGCTTTTCCCCGAGGAGGATATCCGCGGTTATATTTCCTCCGATCACGGTCAAGTGCTGAGCGTAAATGAAACGCACGGCGTTCGCGCCGTCCTTTACGCAAAGCGCAGCGTGGCAAGTGTTATTCTTACCGTGGAACAGAAGGAAGACGTCACCGCAAAAGTGATTAAGATCGTGGGCATCGTGGCGGCGGTCGTAGGCGCGCTTTTGGCTATCCCCGTGATGGTTTTGACGAGAGTTAAGTACAACAAACAAAAGAAGGAGAAGGGCACCGAATACAAACTTTCCAAAAAGGAGGTGGCTTTGCTTGTTCCCGGATTGCTCCTTTTGATCGCGGGCATCGTGCTCATCGTGTTGGAAGTGGGGATCTTCGGCGGAGGGCTCAGCGGCATCGGCGGCGCAAAGGTCCAGCCCGGCATTTACGTGCAAAGCCACGAGCAGGAACAGCAGGGCAACGCAGTGCAAGTAGGCAAGAGCGCCTATCGGTTAAACGCGGATGGTACCTACAATTATGCGGCAGTTTACGACGGCGCTTCAACGGTATGGGACGCCGGCGGCACCTGGAGCCAAAGCGGTTCGACCCTTTCCTTAAAAGGAAAGCCCAATCCGATGTATCCGAACGGGTACACGGTAACGGCAACCGTTTACGACGGCGGCAAGTCCTTCGGAAATTCGACGCAGCGTTTTAAAAAGATCAATTAAATTTCGTTTGAAAAAACGCCTCTTTCCTTCGGGATCGGGGCGTTTTTTTAATAATAAAAAAAAGAGGGGGTTTTCCATTTGACAACGCCGCGCGCGGGGCGTATAATGGTTGCAGTTTATTTTTACTATGCCTATAAAGGAGGTACTTTATGAGTTTCAAACAAACTGTAGACGGTAACACCGCCGCGAGCCACGTTGCTTACGCATTCTCGGAAGTCGCTGCGATTTACCCGATCACTCCCTCGTCCCCGATGGCGGAAGTCGCCGACGAATGGTCCGCTCAGGGCCGCGTCAACATGTTCGGTCAAAAGCTCCGTTTGGCGGAGATGCAGTCCGAAGGCGGCGCTGCCGGCGCTGTGCACGGCTCCCTTGTTGCGGGTGCTTTGACCACCACCTATACGGCCAGCCAAGGCTTGCTCCTCATGATCCCGAACATGTACAAGATCGCGGGCGAGCTCCTTCCCACCGTGTTCCACGTCAGCGCTCGTGCTTTGGCGGCTCACGCTCTTAACATCTTCGGCGATCACGCCGACGTGATGGCTTGCCGTCAGACCGGTTTTGCAATGCTCGCTTCCAACTCGGTGCAGGAAGTTATGGACCTCGCGCTCGTTGCGCACCTTTC
>JAGAAA010000138.1 GCA_017615495.1 Clostridia bacterium | reverse complement strand
GCGCAGGGCTACTACGACGGCGCCTACCGTTGCGTCCGTCTCGCCACCGGCGAAGAGTAAAAAGTTGTTAATAGTATAACAAAAAAGCACCCGCTGCGGCGGGTGCTTTCCTTTTGTATCGGAAGGGTTATTCGGTGGGAGAGGTGGTGTCTGAGGCGCCTGGTGAAGGCGCGGTTTTTACAATTTCGTCGTGATGGGTCTCCTTCATTTGATACATCCGTTCGTCCATTTCTTTTAAGAAGAGGTCAATGTCGCCACCGTCAAAGTAGGCGCATCCGTAGGAAAGCGAGAATTTGTAAGGATAATCCTTGATGTTGAAGAGGGCTAAACGACGATGAACTTTTTCGATAAAATCGGTTAGCCCGTCAGGCTCGCTTGCCAGTTTCAGCACGATAAACTCGTCGCCGGCAAAACGGAACAACAATTCTCCGTCGTTGCAGGATTTTTTTAGAATAGAGGTCAGTTGTTTCAACGCGTGGTCGCCCTCGGAATGCCCGAAATTGTCGTTGATATCCTTAAACCGATCAATGTCGATCATTACGCCGACAAAGGTGCGATTGCGGCTGATCCATGAAGAAAGGATGTGATCCATGTACTGACGGTTGTATATGCCTACCAGCGGGTCGATATACGCCAGTTCGTTTTGTTGCATCATGAAGAACCCGACCAGACCGATTGCCGAGGAAACCCAAGCCAGCGATAAACCGTATTGCAAGGATTGAATTCCGGTGCCGATCAATACCGGGATCAAAAAAATCCAAAAGTTGATGAACGCTTTCGCGCCGTTTCTCTTTTTGTATTTTTGCAACAGGAAAAAGGTGGAAAGGAAATAGAAAACGATTACGACGTAATAGAAATAGCCGAAAATTCTGCGTTCGTATACGTTATCGGCGGTAATCACGTAAGTGATGGGTACGAAATAATTGACGACGTTGAGCGCCACCATTACGGCGCCGATGATAATATGCGGTTTGTAATACTTCCAAATGCGGTCCTTTTGGCCGTATAAGGAAAGGTCCACGTACACCAAAAGAAAGAAGGGCAAAAGCATGTTTGCGGAATAAATAACGGTGTTTACGGCGTAATTCAAAACGCGCGCGCCGGAGAAGATCTTGCCATCCACTGCGTAGGAAAGCGCTTCCATCACGGAGCCGAGGATCACACCGTATATGATAAAGACGAAGATTTTGTCTTCTGGGCGGTCGCGTGTGATTTTCGTGCGCGCGATAAACCGTAAAATCAGCATAAGGGCTACGCTGATGGCGTTGGTAATAATGATGGAACGAAGATTCATAATCAGCCCTCAACGAAAGTTTTTCTGTACCGCAGGGCCGCTCTGGACTCGTGCGGATCGGCATATTGCCGCGTCAGGCGCAACATTGAAGAAGGTTTTAAAACGAAGTTTCAATAATATCTTTTTATAATTATAACACAAAAATTACAAAAATGAAAGAGAAGATATCATTTTTATTGCAAAGATAGGGCGGAAGGCGGCGAGAAGACGGCGAGAAGGCGGTTTTGGAAGTAGGTTTTAAGGAAAACGCATTAAAATTTTTTCAAAACAGGGAATCCTTTTGTCACCGTTTTGTCACCTGACGAAAGTTATAATAGGGGCAAGACCGGCGCTATTGTGCAAAAAGAAGGTCCGGTAGGCGTCGAATCACTCCAAAAATGACCGTAAGAATGCGGCAAGGAGAAGAATATGGAAAAAACGAGTAAGCTTAGCAAAAACTATATTGCCGAGTACCTTGAAGAAGAGTTCGGTGATGAGCTTGAGCGCAACGTGTGTGACGATTTGATTGACACGGGACATTCCGATGCAGATGCCTATTACGCGATTTACGAAAATGGCAAAAGGTGCTTCGCTTACGTTTATGATGCCAACAACGCAATCGTGTTGTTGGTGTGTTTAAACGAGACGTATGCGGAAAGCGTGCGTGCGGAAGGGCACAGGATCGTTCGCTCCGCCTTCCCGAAGTCCGATGCGACATGGTACAGCATCATCGTGGACGACAGTTATTCCGAGGCGGACATCCGCGAGATACTCAGCGATGCCTACGATATGGCTAAACGGCCCAAATAAAACAACCAGCGTAAAAGAAGTGTTGCGAAACTTGCAACGCTTTTTTTATTTGCGAAGTTCCCTCATCTTTTCCATGACGATTTCATTTGAAATCGTTGTTATTATTTTCAGTTCGAATTATAATGGTAAACACAGCAAGGAGGGCAGATGAGCGCTGCGACCATACTTTTGATTGCCAATATTCTTTCCCTGGTGGGAAACGTCATTGCCACTTCCGCGGCTTTTTTGAAGTCCAAGCGGAACATTCTTCTGTTTCAATCCTCCAATCACGTTTTGGAGATCATTGCCCAAACGATGACCGAGGCTTATAGCGGAGTGACGCAGGAAGTCATTTCCTTGGTCAGAAACGTTTCGTTGGTGTTTATCAAAAGCGCCAAAAAAGCGCCCAAGCTCATCATCAGCGTGGTTTGCTTGGTGGCTGGCTTAGTTGCGGGCGTTTTGTTCAACGTTTATTTCAGCAACAACGTTTTGTACGGGTATTTGCCCGTCGTGGCGGGGGCGGTTTACGGCGTCTTTGTCATTTTGGCATTTTTGCTGGATCTTGACTCGTTAAATTCCGAATTACTTATAAAAATAGGCATCATCTTCAACGCGGTCTGCTGGAGCGTCTACGGCGTGTTTATCAGGCTTTATCCGGTGATGATCTTCAACGGCGTGGCGTTCGTTTTGGCGGCTGTTTCCATCGTGCGCATCTTTATTGCCAAAAAGAAGAAAGCGCAACCGACCGAGGAGCCCTCCCGGCAAACGCCGCCCGATCCGCCGACCGAGGAGTGAAATTTTAAAAGCGAAAGATTAACGAAAAACGAACCTCGACTTAGCGCCGGGGTTCGTTTTATTTCCTAATGGCGGAGAGATAGGGATTTGCTCTTGCAATGCTCAAGGCATTCCGTTTCGTTTGGTTTGTGCCTTTCGCATTGCGGCGGTCTGCCGCTAAAAACGCGCCAAGTCAAGGCGCCTTTTCTTAACGCTCTCGTTCAAATCCCTAACGTTAAGCGACAGCAAAAAAGTCGGATAAATCCGACTTTTTGACCTGCTGGCGGAGAGATAGGGATTTGAACCCTAGGTACCGGTGAAGGTACGCATGATTTCGAATCATGTGCATTCGACCTCTCTGCCATCTCTCCGTGAATAATAAAACTATACTACAAAACCGCGCCTTTTGCAAGCGGAATTTTTTTAGTTTCAAAAAGAAAAGCGGACGCCGTCGGGCGCCCGCTTACATTGTGTTGGATGGGGGAGGGGTCAGTTGCGGCTCTCTTGCATCAACTTGTCGAAGAAGTTGTCGAGAGCGATGACGATGGAAACGTAGAACGCCGCCTTATCCTCAAAGTCGGTTTCGAGCCAGAAGGAATCCTTGATCAAATTGAAGTTTCTTCTGACGTGAGCCACGGGCACGCCGTTGTCCAAGATGTCGTAATGTCTGCCGATCAAATCACCGTCGATGGTGATGTTGAGGTCGGAGCCGTTCATCGGGAGGATGACGAAGTCCTTACGGAAGGAGAAAAGCTTCTTTTTCTTGACCATCAAGATCTTATTGCCTTCCGCATCCATAATGAAAACTTTGGGAAGCAAGATATGCCAGAACTTATTGCGCACTCTGAAGAGGGGCTTTTTGTCCAAGGAGCAAATTTTCTTGTATTTGGTGAAGGTGAAAACGCGGCCCTTAACGAGGAAGAGGTCGTTGCCCGCTTCGTCTCTGACCGTGCTGGAACCACCGAGGGAAATGATCTTGTTTTTGATAATGTATTTCATAGCAAGCTCCTTTGCAATATTTTTATTACAGTATAAACCATTTCCATCAAAAAATCAATACGCAATGAGAAGATCAGCTTATTTCTTCGCGGTCTGCGTCGGCTTTTGTTTTTTGCAAGGTGCCAACGGGGTGCTTTGGCGGGGCATAGACCGAAAACATTTTTAAAGGGATTCTGCCGTCGTTGACGACGTTGTGGTAGGTGCCCGCCGGGACAAGGATACCGGAGCCCTCCGTAGCTTCGCCCACAAAGGGGAGTTCTTCTTCCTCCTGTTTTCCCATAAACACGGATGCCGAGCCTTGTTCCACAACAAGAAGTTGGTCAAGTTCTGTGTGGATCTCTTTGCCCACTTCGCCGCCGACGGGGATTGCCATGACGGTGATTTGTAAATGTTCTCCCGTCCACATTTCGCGTCTGAAATAATTGTTGTAAAGCGTTGCTTTGCGCAGGTTTGCAACGCCGCCTGTCGAGTGGTTTTGTTCCATAAAAGCCTCCTTTTTTAATGGTATATGGCTTTGGGAAGTCGAACGGTGACGGTTTCTTTTTACAAAGAGCAATATTAAATAAAATTAACAATCGCGTATTCGCGCGCGCCCCTATGCTAAAATAAAAATGCTAGAGGTGCCTATGAAAAGAAAACCTTTTTTGTTCATATTGATCGTTGTTGCCATGATCCTTTTGCTTTTTGTATCTTGCGGGAAGAAGCAGGGCAATATTCCCGTGCCCGAGAATCTTTCCGTTGACAACAACGTTTTGACGTGGGACGCCATCATCGGCGCGGTTTCATACGACATAAAAATTGACGACAACGTCTATACGTCGGAGGAAAACAAGTTCAGCCTTCCGATCGCCGATTCCGAGGAGCACGAGATCTCTGTGCGCGTCACCACTTACGACGGCACGAGCGCTTATTCCGAGTCCATCGTTTACAAGCGTCGCACGACCAAGACCACTTTGCCGCAACTTTCCGCGCCGCGCATCTCCATGACGGGCAATCGCGTGATGTGGAGCACGGTTTTGAACAACGACGGCTACAAGATCTATTTTGACGGAAAGAGTTATTTGGCGCCCAAGAATTCCACGTATTACGACCTTACCTTTACCAAGGACGGCCGCTTTGAGATCACGATGCAAACGCTTGGGGACGGCGTTTCGTACGCCACCAGCACGATCAGCTCTTCTTATATGGTCACGGTGAAGGACGGCAAAGCGCCCCTGCAAAGCCTTGCTAAGGTGGATTTTACCTTCAACGCAACGGAAAGGGTGATCGAATGGCGCAACCGTTATTCCGCCGACGCCGTTTCGTACGAGATCTATCAAGACAATTCGCCCATTCCTCTTATCACCATCCCGGCGGATGCCACCAAGACGAGGATGACTTACGAGCCGTTGCTTTTGGGTGGCAAGGTTTCCTTTACGATGCGCCTGATCAGCAACAACGGGCTTTACAACGCTTCGGCGTTTAACGATGCGATCACCTTCCCGATCGCGGACGCCGCGCCCGCAAACCTTTCCGTCTTGCCCGAAGAAGAGCAAAACGGATACTATATCGAATGGGGGGCGCGCGCTTACTCTGATGGGTACGTCGTGGAGATCGACGGCACAGAGTACCCCGTAACGCAGGAAGTTTCGATGGCGGTCCCCGCCGCGCTTACGGCAGGGCGGCACGTGGTGCGCGTCAGAACAAGCGGCAACGGCATCTATTATACGGATTCGCTTTATTCCGGCGGTATCGTTTTTTACACCAAGGATCAAGGCAAGATGACCACTGCGCTGGATACGCCCACAACGCCCGTTGCCACCATCACGGACGAAAGCATCACTTTGCGCTTTGACGCGGTGCAAAACGCTTCTTCTTATAATTTATGCTTTGTCAGTCGCGGCGGAGCAAGCTACTTGACTGCGGAGACGACCCCCGTGGTGTTGACTTCCACGGCGGTGGGCACTCGCGCGGCGACGACGGCGGAAAGAAACGTCATTGCAAGGATACGCAGCGAGCTTGAGACCGGAGTCACCGTTTCGGTCTCCGCCGTTCCGGAAAGCGACCTGTATGTTGCTTCTCCTTTTTCCGCGGAGGCGATGCTCACCACTTCAAACGAGCTTGAGCCCATCGCTTATCCGACCGGCTTCGCTTACGACGCAAGAGGCTTCGTTTGGGCTGCGGCGGAAAACGCGAGCGTCACGTACGAGCTTTTGTATGACGGTGAGATCCGCACCGTGCGCGCAGGAGAAGGCATCTCGGTTTCCGAAGGGGAACACACGGCGCGCATCCGTCAACACGGCGAAAACGCCTTGTGGTCGCAGGAGATCTTCTTCCGCGCCCCCGTTGATTTGGCGGCGCCTTCCTCTCTTGCGGAGACTTCGAGCGTCTTGACCTTTACGGGGAGCGAAAACGCAAGCGCTTACATCCTTTACGTAAACGGGGAAGCGCTCGCCACCATTTATCCTTCCGAATCCTTGATTTTGTTGTCCTCCTACATCAAAACGGACGGCAACTACGTTTTGGCGCTGCAGGCGGTCTCTTCTTCCACGATGCTTCGTCCTTCGCCCCTTTCGGAAGAATGCCTGTACGTTAAGTCGGACGGGGCTTACGGCACGGAATCCAAGCCGTATGTGCCGCGTTCCGCTTCCGAACTTTTGTCTTTGATGCGTGAGAACCCGGGCGCATATTTTGAGTTGATCGCGGGCGGCGTGTACAACTATACCGATTACAATTTCGCGGCGGTTTCCGCTTTTGATTTTAACGGTGTGTTGATCGGCAACGGCGCCACCTTGAAAGGTATCAAGCTGACTTCGCCGCTTTTTTCGGCGTTGAACGGCGCCACGCTACGCAATTTGAACGTTGAGATCGACGCGACGAACTTCGGTTCTTCGCAGGGCGGCGTGCTTGCGCAAAACAGCAGGCAAGCCGTTCTTTCCGAT
>JAGAAA010000137.1 GCA_017615495.1 Clostridia bacterium | reverse complement strand
GGGGATCGAACCTTTGTTGTTGTTTTTATCAACGTAGTAAACGCTCCTATTGGAAAATGAAAGCGCGCCTTGCAACAAAGCAAACGGCGCTGTTGCATTAAGGTCGGCATACCCTTTGGACGTCATAAAGGCGTTTACTTCCGCTTTAATGGCGGTCACCTCTTCCGGAGAAAGAGCACCCCATCTTAAATTATTAATAACGTCATCTTCGCTTCTGTCCGGGAAAATCTCGCCCCAATATCCGCAGTCGCGGAAAAGTTCGATCACGCAAGAGTATTTTACAGCTTCCGTAACGTTCTGCTCCACGGTGGTTTGCAACGTCGTCCACATCGCTTCGGTCGGACGATCGGCGTCATCGTTGTTGTTGTAACAGTAGCGCTCTATCGCCTGATATGCGGTGTTAAAACTGCCACTCGCATACTGAGATTCGCCCGAATTAACGAGTTGACGCGCCATAAGGAAGAGGAAGTATCTGTTAAAGATCTGCCCCTGCCAATCCTCAATAAACTCAAGTCTTGCGCTATACCCATTGTCCTTTGAGTTGTATAGCTTGCTTTGGAAGGCGGTGTCGCCATACGCATCTTCCGCGCCTTTGACGTACTTCGTTTTGGATTCGATCTTCCAAAAATAATTCTCGACGATCGAACGCTTAGCGTCATTGTAGCGCTGTTTGGAAAGATAAACGCCCGTCTGCTCGCTATAAGTAACGCCATTGCCCTGCAGATCGTAGAATTGGAAGTTGTTTTCGCCGTAAATGTTGCGCGTTTTTTCGGTATACACACCGCATTGTTGATCGCCGACGTTAACGTCCCCATTGATTTCATAAGGGCTAAAATAAATGCTCTTGTAATTCTCTTGCTGAATATACGAAGAATAGCCGCTATTTGAGGAAATTCTGTCCTTATACGCTTCGTAGAATTCCGGTGTAACAAAAACCACGAGATGGAACCCGTTGGTCAAATAGTTCTTGAAGTCGTTTTGAAGTTTTTCCCTATCCTTATCGTTAACATGATTGGGCGAGCCGGGGCCTTCCTTCAACGCGGCGTATTTTTCGGGGATCGCGCCCACGTTATAAACGCCGACGATCGTAAACACTTCGCTATTGATAGGATTAAAGCCAAACATCGCCTTCTTTCCGACGAGGTCGTTGACCGTCCGATAACCGCCCTCTTCCTCGTTTACAAAAAGCTCGGCAAGGTATGAAGGGATCGCAATTTCCGTAGCCGCCGTCGGGTAAGCGCCTGCGATCAAGCTAAACCCGTTACGCGACATATACTCGGCGCCGCAATCGGAAAAGCCCACCGCTCCTGCAACGATATAATAGTTTTGATCGTTTTGCGAAAGCGTAGGCGTAACGTATTGCATACCGGAAACCAACTTGATCTCTCCTACTTCACTATTCTGATAGGGATTATCGGTAAAATTGAAAACGCCGGCGAAATCCAAGCCATCCTTGCTCCTCGTTGCCACTTCGGAAGCGCCAAAACGCGTGGTATAATCGTTATCATAATCGTAATCGAATTCACGCTTTCCGTCACTATCCACACTATAACACGTGACCTTGGTATTGTAACTCTTGGAAATGGTCGCCGCAGGATAATTGGTTTCTTTCATCGCTTCGGAAACCGAGTAATTGGGGTCGTACAGCATAAAGGTGCTGACCACGCCAAACAAAACGAACGCCGCCACGGAAAGCAGAATGGTGAAGATCAAGCGGAACGGTTTGCTCTTCAAGCCGCTTGCGCCCATCTTGATGGCGCGGCTCATCGGCAAGCGCGACTTGATGAACTTGGTCTTGCTGCCGTCATACTCTTTGGTCTCAATGCGTTCGGTCTCCTTAAAGGATTCCTTGCTGCCGTTTTCGTTGATCTTACAGGCGCGCTTGACGCCGGAGATGTCGTTTTGGTCCGCCGAAATGATGACTTCGCCCTTTTGCCCGCGAAGGATTTGACCGATCTTTTTCAATTCGTCGTCGGTCAAGGCTTCGGCGTCTTTGATGGCGATGGTGTTTTCAGAGATCAAGGAGACGTTTTCCGGCTCTTTTATCTCTTCAAGTTCATTGATCGCTTCACCAGAAAGCGTGGCGGGGGTGTTGTAGACCTTGCTGACATCCGAAATGATCTTGCCGTCCTTCAGCTCGATGATACGGTCGCCGTAGTACTCGGCAAATTCCCTATCGTGCGAAACAACGATGACAAGCTTCTTTTCGGAAAGCTTTTTCAAGGTATCCAAAACTTGTTTACCGGTGGTGGAGTCCAACGCGCCGGTAGGCTCGTCCGCCATGATGATCTCGGGTTCCTTAATAAGTGCGCGCGCGATAGCGACCCTTTGCTTTTGACCGCCGGAAAGGGTGTTGGGCTTGCGCTTGCCGTAATCCGCAAGATCCACTTGCTCCAAAAGCGCCGCCACCGCCTTTTTGTCGTTGGGCTTGCTTTGCAGCTGCAACGCAAGCGCGATGTTTTGTTCGATGGTAAATTCGTTTAAGATGTTGTACTCTTGGAAAACGAAGCCGATGAAGGTGTTGCGGTAGCTGTCAAAGTCGGAAGCGGAAAATTCCTTACTGCTTTTTCCTTTGACGATGATCTCGCCGTCGTCCGGCTTGTCCAAGCCGCCCGCGACGTTCAAAAGCGTGGATTTACCCGAACCGCTCTTACCGAGAAGGAACACCATTCCGGTTTCGGGGAAGACGACGGAAACGTCGTCGAGCGCCTTGACGGACACCCCGCCTTTGCTGGAATAGACCTTCGTTAGGTTTTTTACTTCTAGCATGAGTTGTGGTTGCCTCCTTTTTTTGCTTTTTTAATTATACTCTATTTTCGTACGTTTATCACAAAAAAGATTCCTAAAGAAAAAGGCGGGATCTTCCGCCTCGGCTTTATTTCCGTTTGTTTTTCTTTTCTCGCTCCGCCATCTCGATGCGCTTTTTGCTTGCGAGGTATTCCTCCACGGCTTTGCGCTTGAGCTCTTCTTCCTTTTCTTTGATCGCTTGTTCCTTGATCTCCTCTTCCGTTTTTTCTTCGGGGAGTTTGCCGTCCTTATCCATCCTACAAGCTTTGCGGAAGTTTGCTATCTGCACGACAAGCAAGATCAACAGTGGTATGACCACGATGAACAAGAAGCCGTACTTGCTGGTAAACACGGCATAAACCGTCGTCAAAAATGCGGATGTTTTGGCATATTTGCCGATGACGTCGTCGTAAGTGATGGGGGTGTCGGCAATGTTGTGATTGGCGTCGCCGCAAGTGACGATCTGCCCGTCCACGACGCCTTCGCTGATGATCCTATGCGTGACGATCTTGCCGTCGATCACCCCGCCTTTGCCGCGGAAAGTGATGATATCCCCTTTCTTGAGCTCATCCGGCGAGGATACCTTCTCCACCAAGATGACTTCTCCCACTTTGATGGTGGGTTCCATCGAACCCGACACCACGAAGAAGGTGGCGTAACCGAAAAGGAAGGGCTTTTTGGAGCTCTTGACCCGCACGACCACCACGACGCAAAGGGTCAAAATGACAAAGAGGATCACGGTCAAAATCGCACCGACGATCTTCTTCCACTTTGTGGACTTTTTGACCTCCTTGGCGGGCGCCTCGGCAGGCGTTTGTTGCACAATTTCCTTCTCTTCCATATCCTCTATTGACTAAGAGGCGGTTTACGCCGCCTCTCTTTGAACATTACTTGTCCTTTTTGTCCTTCTTCTTATCGCCAAGCACGTCGTGCACGTTGTCGGGCGTGACGGAGATAGGCGTATAAGAACGCGGGATAAAGGTGCGCGGACGAGCCGCTCCGTTTGCCGCGACGCCGCCCGAAGCCTTGACAGTGGTCTCAGGTGCCGCCTTGGTCGCCTCAGGCTGCTGAGGCGCGGGCTTGGGAGCCAGGATCTCCTGCGCGGAGGGCGTATACGGATTGGCGGACTTTTTGGGCGAAGTCGGCGCAAAACGTGACGCGGCTGCCGCCTTGTTTTCCTCCTCGAGCTTCTTGAGACGCTCCTTGCGCTCCTTCTTTTCCAATTCGCGGCGGTGCCTTTCATCCGCCTTTCTCACTTTTTCTTCGAGCTTGCGTTGCTTCTTGAGTTCGCGTCTTTCCTTTGCGGTGGTCGCGGTGTTCTCGCGGTCCTCCGGCGTGATGATCTTGGGCGCCGCCACTTGCTCGGACGGAGCAGCTGCCTGGTCTACGTCCAAACTGTCGATAAAGCTCCAATCGTCCTCAGCTTCTTCGGTGGCTTCCATTTCGTCGCCGACGGTGGCTTCCTTAGCTTCTTCTTCGGTGACTTCGGCTTCCTCTGCGGGCGCTTCTTCGGGCTCCGCTTCGGGAACGAATTCAAAGACGACTTCTTCCGCATCCTGTCCAAGCTCGCTGTAGCCGTAATCTCCCACTTCGGGCGTGGGCGCCACGGCGTTTTCCTTCTCCTGCTCGAGTTCCGCCGGCGTGCTCTTGTCGTTTAAGATGTCGTTGATCTTTTCCTTACCGTAGGTCAACACGTTGACGTCTTCCGCCTGCATCGCTTCGGCGCGCTCCTGCTCGGAAACAGCCACGTTATCAAAGTTGATAAGTTGAGCGAGCTCTTCCATATCGATGATGGCTTGCTTTTGTTGCGCTTCCATATCGGAATAGTGGGTGGCGATGAGTTGCTGCATCGTGTTTTCCTGATCGCGACGCATCTCCTCGATCTTGCGGATCTCCTTTTTACGGAGCAAGAGGAGGGCTTCGCCCTCGATGGGCGCGATGTAGGTCATCGCCTTCTCTCTCTCAAGCTGCTCCGCAAGGAGTTGACGCTCGGTTTCCATTCTTTCTTCTTCGGAACGTTGGATCGCTTCCAAACGCTCCTTTTCGGCGGCAAGACGCTTTTCCATCTCCGCTTCTTCTTGGCACAAACGCAAACGCATCAATCTTTCTTCCGCGCGTACGATCCTGTCGTGCATCTCGCGCTTTTCCCTGCGGATGCGCTCCGCTTCTTCCTTTTGCGCTTGCTTTGCCGCCTTTTCCGCTTCCTTTTGGGCGCGGATGCGCTCCTTTTCCTCCTGCTTGCGACGGATCTCCGCCTCCTTGGCGTCCTTCTTCGCTTGCCTGAGGGCTTCGAGCTTCAGCTCTGCTTCCTCTTTGAGCTGCTGCTTC
>JAGAAA010000136.1 GCA_017615495.1 Clostridia bacterium | reverse complement strand
TCTCCATCCTTTCCACTTCGGAACGTTGGATGGCGTCCAAGCGCTCCTTCTCGGCGGCAAGACGCTTTTCCATCTCCGCCTCTTCCTGGCACAGGCGCAGGCGCATCAATCTTTCTTCCGCGCGCACGATCCTGTCGTGCATCTCGCGCTTTTCCCTGCGGATGCGCTCCGCTTCTTCCTTTTGCGCCTGCTTTGCCGCCTTCTCCGCTTCCTTTTGGGCGCGGATGCGCTCCTTCTCCTCCTGCTTGCGACGGATCTCCGCCTCCTTGGCGTCCTTCTTCGCTTGCCTGAGGGCTTCGAGCTTCAGCTCTGCTTCCTCTTTGAGCTGCTGCTTCAAGAGGGCTTTTTGTCTTGCGCTGTCCTCTTTTGCCGTATTGATCTTGTACTGACGGATCACACGGTCAAGAGCGGCGTTCATCTTCCGGATATCTTCTTGCGGAACTTCGCGCTCCCCGGGGACGGTGGTGTACAACCTGCGGATCTCGTGCAGATCCATATGGAGTTGCGGGAAGTCATCCGGCACGAAGTCGTCGATGTTTTTGGTCAGGTACTCGTTTTCGACGTTCTTTTGCTTTTCAAGTTCCTTCTCTTCGACCAAGCCGCCTTCCGAGCGCGCCGCCATCGATTCGATGACGAGGGTGTTGAGGTAAATAAGGTCGCGGTACTTTTCCGCCACGGAGGGAGCGAGATCCCTGGTTTCGGTGACGGTCTCCACCTCGAAACCGACCTTGTTATAAGATTCGATAAACTGCCAAAGAACGAGGGCCTTTTTGAAGTTCGGGTCCTTCAAGATAACGTTCGTACGAGTGATAGGCGGGCGGACCAGCGCGCAGCTGACCATTTCCTTGGCGAAGGGGCTCCCGAGGAAGCTGCCGACGATGCTGTTGATACGTTCCACACGTTCCAACAAGGAGTGGTTTTCCTCCGTACCGACGACGCTCTCTACCGGCATATTCGCCGTTGTGGACATCGTATAAGTGATATTACTATCCTTATCTAAGCCGAAATCACTGGTGACGTTGACGACGATCTGATCGCTGTTGGCGCTTGCCTGCTTGATCAGGTTATACCTTCTGCCGATGAAGTCCTTGGTCTTCAAAAGCAAGGTATAAATAAAGCGGTTTTCGTAAATTTCATAACTTTCTTCTTTGGACGTATTGAGGATCTTGCTCGGGATGACCATGCCGTCTTTGGTAACGGAAGAAATGAAGTTGGTGTGCTGAGCAAGGTGTTTAACGGATTCAACGGAAATGGAACGCGCAAGAGAAATGTCGACGATATCTTCTTCGACTACGATAAACTTACGCGGGTTACGCACGATGGTATCCAGCGCTACGATACAATCCTCAAGGGTGTCGATCCAGCTTTCGTCAAAGATCTGCTTTTGAAAGCGTTGAGAGACTTGGAAACTGTTTTTTCCTTGTTGGATCTGATCGGAAAAATCAGTATAAAAGTCCTCCTGCTTGAGGAGCGTACTCAAATAATATAAATATTCGTCGTACTTTTTCTTGTCTGCCATTCCCTATCGATCCCTTATTAGAAGAGTTTCTTCAACCTCTCGAGATATTCTTTACATTCCGTCATATTCTCCTCGCCGAAGTGATCGGAAAGATATTGGATATAATCGTCGACCTCGTCACGGATGTAGGCGAGGTTCAAGGACTCGAACTTACGAAGGATCTTGTTACAGAGCACGTAGTCCAAGCCGTCGATCTCGGTACCGCCGCAAGCGACGTATACGGGGACGAACTCACGGAGCTGCTTAACGATACGGTTACCAAACGCCAAGCGGAAGTGCTCGATCACGTAGTCATCCATTTCTTCGAATTTCTTAAGGTTCTCATCACTGACCTTGTGTTCTTCCTGCGCCTTTTTGAACAGCTCTTCCAAATGTTTGTAGGAGAGCGGCATCATATCGGTAAGGGGCGCGTCAAAGGGCTTTGCCTTGCTGTTGATGTTGATCGGCATACCACGGTCGTAAACCTTATCGGAAATTGCGAAAGTCGAGTCATCGTTGTTTGCCGTGCCGACGAACCACATGTTCTCAGGCAAACGGAAACGACCTTTTTCAACGTGCTTCGGGTCGGAAGGCCATCCGCTCGGAACAAGGTCAACGATCCATTGGTCACGGCTCGGCATTTCAAGAATGGAGAGCATTTCTGCGAAGTAGTACTCAACACGCGCGATGTTCATTTCGTCGAGGACGGTCAAATAAACGTCTTCGTTGTAAGTTGCGTCGTACATCGCCTTCAAAACTTCGGTTTCGTTGAATCTCTTGGTAAATTCGTTGAAGTACCCGAAAATTTCGGTTCTATCACGCCAGGACGGCTGCACGGAGGCGATGGTCGTCGGGTTGTCGATAAAGTGACCGATACATTCCGGCAAGGAGGTTTTACCGGTACCGGATATACCTTGCAGGATGATCAAACGGGTAGTTGCCAAACTTGCGAAGAACAAGCGGATGATTTTGGGTTCGTAGTAAAGTTTACGCCACGGTCTTTGCGGGTTGTTTGCCGCGTAGTTGCGGAAGGTGTCGCAAATTTCCTCAAGGGTGACGGTCTTATTGAATTCGGTATGACGTTGCGAGCCTTCCTCCGCGTAGGTAACGTCAACTTCGGTAAGTTTGTAGAAACGGCTTTCGCCCTCTTTCTTTTGGCTGGAGGTATCCTCCCCTTCGTTTCCTTCCAAAACGTCGTATCCTTGGTAACCTATCTTGAGACCGAGGATGCGGTCCTTTTCCTTGGTGAGTTTTACGATCTGCCCTTTGAGGTTGCCGATCTCGTCAACCAAGTCTTGGTTAAGCACGCGGCTACCGAAGAGCCTTTTGAAGAACCTGATCAAGAAGTACATTCCCACGATCAAAACGGCAATGAGCGCCAACATGACCAAGGCGACGATCGCCCAAGCGCCGATCCATTGCCCGGAGGACATTTGGCTCATCCCTTGATATTTCTCAACGACTTCGATGTACTGATCCACCGCGAACAGCTGACGGAACGCTCCGAACAAACCGCCGTAATAGGTCTTACCGCTTATGCCGCTCGGCTGCGTATACAGCAGTCCGAGGAAGCCGAAGAAGAATACCTGTAAAAAATCCTTAATAAACTCCGTAAACATACCCAGTACCTTTCCTTTCCGTTTTCGTGGAAGGGCTAACCCTTCGCCGATCGTTTCACTCGCCGAAACGCTTACTCTGTTTCTCCTTTATTCTCCGGGTTGCCGGCGGAAGCCGCGGCAGCCTGGTTTCTCAAATACTCCTCGATCGCTCTGCGCTTGATCTCCTCTTCGTCGATAGAAGCAAGCGCCGCCTTTCTTGCGCTTTCCTCCGCCGCCGCTCTTGCCTTTTTCATCTTGCCTTCGACGACGATCTGCGCAACCAAATAAATGTTGTAGATCAACAACAAACCCAACGGGATGATGATGACGAAGATGAAGTGATAGCCGTCGCGGATCCACGTAAGCGCCGAGCCGAGGCCGTTGATGTGGAAGGCATACACCGCAAGGATGTCGCCCGGAAGCTTGAGCGCCTCGTCGGGGAGCGCGTTGGCGTCGCCCTTCGTCTTGTACTTATAAACGCTTTCGTCGATCTGCACGATCTCAACGATTCTGTGCGTGACGAGCATCTGTTCGTTGGTTTCGTCATTCAGCTGCTTGAAGGTGACGATGTCGCCCACCTTAAGGTCGTTGCCGTGGTTCTTGGGCGTGGTTGCGATAACCAAAGCGCCCGGCGCGAAACTATCCTTTTGGTCGCCGTCCATGGAGCCCGTCAATACGGGGAGCAATTTGATGCCCACCGGCGAAACCTTCTCCTGCGAGTTGGGGTTTAAGATGACCACCAAGCAGATGACGATGGAAAGCACGACCAGCGCGATCTGAAAGCCGAGGAAGACGCCGTTTAGGATCTTCTTCTTTTTGCTGACCGGTTTTTCGTCGTTCGCCGAGGGTTCTTCCTTCTTCGGGGTCTCTTCCGCCGCTTGAGGGATAACTTCTTCGGAGGGCACGATTTCTTCCAATTCTTCAGAGTTCAACTTTTCTTTGTCTTCCATACGGGTTCTCCCTTACGCTCACTTGGTAGCAAATTCGACGGAAAGCTTCACTTGTCCGCCAAGGATGGCGTCTACGCATTCTTGGTCTTGTCCTTCAAGCCAAATGATAACGGTATATTTAACGATCTGCCCTACTTCCAAAGGATAATATTCGCTGTTCATCACGTAGCCGTTTCCGAGGAAGGGTTTTGCCAGCCAAACGCCGTCTTCGTCAAAATCCTCCGGATCAAACGAGAAGTGCGAGTAATCGTCAATGGTCTTCGGTTTATAGGGGTTGATGCCGCCGCCGAAGGGAACCACCTCTTCGCGGATGACGTTGCCGTTTTCATCGGTGCCCCTATCCGCGGCGTATACCGTGATCACGCCGTGATCTTCATCATCCGGGGGCTCAATGTCTTTGATCACCATAACGCGGATGGCTTTTTCCATCCCCTTCATCGCGCGACCGAGAGAAATGATCTCGCGGTAAGCGACGTCTTCAGAGCCGGTGTTCTTCAAATAGAAGCTGGTGGCGATGAAGTACTCTTTGGAGCCTTCGCCCTTGTACGAACCGCTGGTGCCGTAGATCTCTTCCAATTTGTGGTCGAGATAATTGCACAGCGTGCAATTGTCCATATTCTTAGGCGCCGAAACGTCCAACACGCTGGTAGGATTGGTGAAGTCGTAATCTCTGGAAAGGGACAACCACGCGGTACCGGTATGGGAGACGGAGACGCGGAAGTTGGAATCGTCAACGAACTGCATGATCGCATAAGTTGCGCCGGCAAGAATAGCAATAACAGCGAGGAAAACCGTGAGAATAATAACGACCGTTCTTCCGCGCGAGACTCTGCGAACTCGTTTGTTCTTGATGATGTATTCGTTCTCCTTGCGGAGCTGCTCCTGTGTGATTTGCGGAGCGTTTTCTACATTATCAGTTTTCGCCATTTCTCTTTACCTTCGGTATCGGCTTCAAATTGGTAAGAGCCAAATTGATAAGCCTCATAGGACGCGCGACCGCGTCGCCCTGTATGACCTTCACGCCGTGATCGAGAAGGATCCTGGCATCCTCCTTGTGTTCACAGTTGATGGACGTAGTGATGATGTTTTGCACGTCTGCGTAGCCTGTGATCATATCGAGGTGCGCAAGACGCTTCGTGCTGCCGCCGTTGTAGTACCTTGCGTCGAGCCTCAAATAATCGAATTCATATTCCGTGAGCACGCGCATGCTCGCGCTCTCCGCATTGTCGATCATGATAAGCGCGCCTTGCGACTTCAGCGTGTTGATCGCGCTGATACCCACGAAGCCCACCGCTTCCAACATCGCGCAGTCGAATGCGAGGATCAAGTTTTTGTTCTCGGTGCGCATCTTGTCCACGAGTTTGGTCAACGTTTCTTGCTTCAGGAGCAAACGGCAACTGATCTTGACCGCGAAACGCAGGTCGGGGTTGGCGTTGCAATCCTTTACGACGTTGTCCAATGCGATGTAGTTGAGTTCCTCAATGCGGGAGCTGCCTTCCGCCATCGCAAAATACTCTTGCGGAACGATCTTGCCGAGGAACTTGTCGTTCAACAGCTGTTGAACGTTTAAGTACTGCACCTTGCCTTCTTCGTTGACCGCCGCGTCGTAGAAGAACACGATGGGGGTGGCAAGCGCAACGCCGGCGTTGATGGTCTTTGCCTTACTGCGCTGGATCTCCAAAAGATCGCGAGCGCTGAGACCGTCTTCCGCAGTATATCCCTTGGGCACGCCCCAAGCGTCCGTGGCGCCCATTTGAGAGCGCAAGTGCTCGGTAAGCTCGCCGTAAATATCGGCGTACTCTTCGCCCTCGTGCTTGACCCTCGGCTTATCCTCGTCGCCTTTGAAGACGCCGTTTTTGATGTACGGATACTTTTCCGCAAAGGGAACATAAGCGTAACGCTTATTGCGTTCAAGCGATAAGCTCTTCATCAGCTCGGTGATCAGTTGAACGGCAAGAAGCCTTTCCTTTTCGCCCGAGATCTTTACCATCAAAGGCGTGCCTTCGTAGCCCATCTGGTCGGTCTCGTCCTTGTGCTTATACTTCCTTGTCGAAAAAGCCTTGGGGTCCAACGCAAGGTAAAGCCTGACGCTATCCGCAACGACGGTCATCCTCGCAATGATCCTTTTGCCGACTTTGAAATTGTCGTTTTTAAGGGTCAGATCCGACTTGACGGTCTTATAAGACAACAGCTCGTTTTTCAACTTGCTGTAAATGAGTTTGATGCTGTTGACGGATTGATGAATCTTGTTTTCCAAGGTCAAGGGGAGCACGACGAGTGGCTCTTCCTTTTGCTCTTCTTCCGCCACGGGCTCTTCTTCCGGCTCTTCCGAAAGACCCGCCGCCTTTCTTTCCTCGGCGCGTTTTTCCTTCAAAAGAAGCTGTTCGTCCTTTTCCTCGTAGGCAAGCATCTTGCCTTTCTTGTCGAGGACGGCGTCTTCCCTGCGCGGGAAAGCGGGAAGATAATCTTCCGTAACGGGGGCTTCCAAACGATTGATGTTCAAAGCGCCCATCATAATGGCGATCAGTTCCGCCGCGATGGCGAATTCGTCGTCGTCCCTAACGCGGAGGAGCATCTTGGCGTCCTCAAAGTCCGCGGTGGTTTGATCCGCCTGCTTGTAACGATCCACGTCAAACTCGTCGGGGTTCAACGCAAAGTAAATACGAGTGAAACCGGCGATGGAAATACGCGCCACCACCTGCTTGCCGTGACGGAAGACCTCGGTCGCCGTCTGCATTTCCGCCTTGATATCCTCGTAGGAAAGAAGCTCGTTTTTCAGGCGGTTGTAATACCTGCGTTCCCGCGTGTCGGCAAGAATAAGCTTGCTTTCAAGAGAACGCTTGAGCACAACTTTGCCGTGCTCGTCCAAAAGCTCGCCGTTTTCATTGTAGCGCGGCTCTTGCTTTTGTTTTTCCGCTTCTTCTTTTTCTTTTTGTTCCAAAAGCGCCGTCCCTTCTTCCGCAAGGGTCTCGGCGTTATCGGCAATTCGCTCAAGGGCTTCTTGCCTCTCTTCGAAGGTGCTGCCGCTGTAAATATAGTCGTCCATCGCGCCTTCTTCCATGAACGCGCGAAGATATTCGTCATCCATCACGAAGCCCTGCTCGCCTTCCTCCGCCTGGGCGGGAGCCTCTTCGGCGGCGGGCTCAGCCGATTGTTCCTCAGCGGACGCGGTTTCGGGCGCAGTCATCGGCACGACGTCGATGTCGTCTTGCAAAAATTCTTCGGGGATCTGTTCCGTCCCAAGGGGAGCGGGCTCTTCCGCCGCGGCGGCCTCTTCGACCGGCTCTTCGGCGGCGGCTTCTTCCGCGGGGGCTTCTTCCTCTGCAATAGCTTCCGGAGCGGCTTCTTCCTGCGCCTCCTCGACGGGGGCTTCCTCTTGCGCGGCTTCCTCCGTGGGCGCATCTTCGACAGCTACCTCTTCGGCGGGAACTTCCTCAACGGCAGGCTCCTCGACGGCTTCTTCTGCGGGGATCTCTTCTTCGGATAAAAGAAGAGGCTCGGCGGAAGAGTCTTCCTCCGCTGATCCTTCGGCGGCGACTTCCGCGGAGACGTCCTCCGTCGGGGTGGTCGCTTCTTCCGCTTCAAGAGCAACGTTTTCGTCAAGCGCTGCGTCTTGGGCGTCGGATTCTAAGGCTTCAGAGGTTGTCGTAGCCGGCGATTCTTCCGGCATTTCGACTGAGTCCTTGTCCCTTTTCTTTCCAAAGAACCATTTGAAAGCCAAAATAACCTCCTGTCCCCACCGCGAAAAGGCACCCGAAAACGCCAAAAAGACGGCATCTCTGCCCTTTTCGCAATGTTGCATTCTATCCGTCGAGTTACGCGCTCAAACGACGGTTTTAAAAAAATGCGCATTTTTTCGCATATTTTAAAAAGAAAACGTTTCGAGTGCGGTACCTCGTTCATTTATTATAACATATAAATAACTATGCGCAAAGAATATTAAGAATTCTTAATAATCCATTTTGACGGAAAAATTTCCCATTTTTCGGACGTTTTTTATTTTGTCAATACGGACTGACTCGCCGGCGAACATTTTTTTTACAAAATGATATAAAATAGCGCGGGTTGCCAAAAATTTAATTATTTGATACAATGTTAAAAACGCAAAAAGGAGCGCTTATTATGCCGGACGAAAAGCAGGATCTCAAAGAAAACGAAAGCGTAGAAGAACGCGTTTTGGTCCCCGCGGTCGAGACGGAAGCCCAAAACGAGGGGGTCTCCCTACAAGAAATATCCGAAACGGAACGCAAACGGACGTACAAAACCGGGTCGAAGGTCGCCGCATTCATCTTTTTTGCCATCGCCTTCGCGGCGTTTGCCATCTGCGAATATTTTGCCACGATCTTTTTGTACACCCCGCTCATCAAGGGCGTGCACGATTTCGGGGAAGCCATCGCCGCCATCTTTGGCTTTACCTTCGGGCTCGTTATTACCGGCATCTGCGGCGTTGCGCAACTTCCCTTCAACATCGTTTCCATCGTTTTGTTCGCCCGCCTGCGCGGCAAATCGGACAAAAAGTGGGAAAACCGCTTGTTCACCGCAATGCTCGTTATCTCC
>JAGAAA010000135.1 GCA_017615495.1 Clostridia bacterium | reverse complement strand
TCTTCGGCATCGTGCTTTTGGCGACCACCGAGTTTAGCTTCGGCGGCGCGGGCACGGACCAAATTTTGTATTACGTGGGCTTCGGGCTTTGTTGCGTGGCGTCGGTGATCATCTCCATCCGCAACCTGATCGTGCGTCCGCTTTCCGCGGTGTTTGCCCCTCTTACCGAATACAGGGAGGAAGTCAGGCGCGCCCGCCAAGGGATGAGGCAGGGCCGCGATGGGGAGCAGGGCGACCCGCGCGCTTACCGTGATTACCGCGACGAGGAGGGTTACGGCCGCCCCTCGTACGGCGAGCCCTATCCGCAGCGTTATCAGGAAGATCGTCGCCCGTACGACGGTGGGTATCGTCCGCACGCGCCTTATTACGAAGCGCCGCGTTCCCCGTACGAGCGCCCCGATTATCCGCGGGAGGACCGCCCGCAGGGCGGTTTTGCTCCGTACCGTGAGGAAAATTACGCCCCCGCGCCCGAACGTCCGTTGATCTATTACAGCAAGCGTCGTCCCGGCGTTTTGGTGAAGGAGTATTCCGACCGTTTTGAACTTTTTGAGGAGGCGGACGGTTCCCGCCGCTACATCGGCACGGAGTACAAGGACGAATAGTATGTTTTTCAAAGGAGAGTCAAGAGAAGTCGTCTTAAACTATCCCGCCGCCGAAAAGGGACCGAGCCGGCGCATTTGGGAGCTTGATTTTCTTCGTGGTTTCGCAATCATCTTGATGTGTATCGATCATTTGATGTACGATTTGGCGTACGTCTTTTCCGACGTGTGGCGCGAGCAAGGCGGCGCCGCGGCGGTCATTGCGCGCTTTGCCTGCCATTGGTGGGATCACGGCGGTACTTGGATCGGCCGCACCCGCGACGTCGTGCAGATCGTTGCTTTGTGCGTCTTTTTCGGCTTATGCGGCGGCAGCACCATTTTCAGCCGCGACAACCTTTCCCGCGCGATGAAGACCTTCCTCGCCGCGGCGGTCATCACCCTTGGCACCTATTTTGCCGCGATGCTTGAGATCATCGATCCGTCGGAGATCATCACTTTTGGCGTGTTGCATATGCTTTCCTTCGCCACCTTGATCGTCAGCGCGGTTTACGCGCTATCTCGCCTGGCAAAAAAGAAGGGGGACGTCGTCTTCTTCAGCTCTTCCGTGGCGCTGGCGGGGCTCTCGTTCCTCGCGTATTATCTGATCGGCAGGGCGGAAGTGGAGGCAAACCAATGGCTGATGTTTTTGCACGAGGATTTTGCGGAGGTCGTATGGACGGGCGGCGATTACTTCCCGATGCTTCCGTACCTCGGCTACGCCTTTGGCGGGGCGGCGGTGGTCACCCTCTTTTACGGCGGCGGCAAGTCTCTTTTGCCCAAAGGAGACGGCGCTTGGAACCGTCCTTTCCGTTTGGCGGGCAGGCACACCCTCTTCGTGGTCATCACCCATCAGATCGTCAATATGTTGCTTTTGGCACTGGTGACGGCGCTGTTTGTGGACTTTGGCAATTTCGTGATCTTTTAAGCAAAAAGGTCGCGCGTTCCTAATATTATATATTTCGAAACGCGGAGCGAAATTTCACTCGTTTCCTTTCACTTTATCCTATAGATAACGCTTGACAAAAAATCAATCGTAATGCTATACTCATAAACGAGGTCGAGAGCGGGGAGTTCCCGTTTCCGCGACACCAATTTCAGCTTTTTGCAGGTAACACTTATGAAGATCGGTTTTGACAACGCATTGTACGTAAAAAAGCAATCCCAAGCAATTATCGAACGCATCAACAGCTTCGGCGGCAAGTTGTATCTTGAGTTTGGCGGCAAGCTGTTCGACGACTATCACGCTTCGCGTGTTTTGCCCGGGTTTGACGTAAACGCCAAGGTCAAATTGTTGCAAAAACTCAAGGATAAGGCGGAGCTTATCATGGCGGTCAACGCGGCGGACCTTCAAAAGAACAAGATCCGCGCCGATATGGGCATCGACTACGGTCACGACGTGATGCGCACCATCGACAACATCCGCGCTTTGGGTATTTTCGTGGGCAGTATCGTCATCACGCAATACGAAGGTCAGCCCGCGGCGGACCTCTTCAAAAAGAAGCTTGAGCTCCGTGGTGAAAAGGTGTACATCCACACCCGCACCAAGGGTTACCCCACCGACGTAAACACCATCGTTTCGGACGAGGGCTACGGTCAAAACCCGTACATCGAAACCGAACGTCCCTTGATCGTCGTCACCGCTCCCGGTCCGGGCAGCGGCAAGATGGCAACCTGTCTTTGCCAGCTCTATCACGAGAGCAAGAGGGGGGTCAAAGCCGGCTACGCCAAGTTTGAAACTTTCCCGATCTGGAACATTCCTCTGAAGCATCCCGTCAACGTCGCTTACGAGGCGGCAACGGCGGACTTAAAGGACGTCAACATGATCGACCACTTCCACTTGGAAGCCTACGGCGTCAAGACGGTAAACTATAACCGTGACATCGAGGTTTTCCCCGTGGTGAAGGCGATCTTGACGCGCATCCTCGGCGAATGCAAGTACCAATCCCCCACCGATATGGGCGTGAATATGGCGGGCTTCGGCATCGTGGACGACGAAGTCGTGCAAGCCGCCGCAAAGCAGGAGATCATCCGCAGATACTATCAGACCCTTTGCTACTACAAGCAAGGTTTGGCGGAAATGGACACCATCAAAAAGCTTGAGATCCTTCTCAGCGAGCTGGGGCTTTCCACCGCGGACAGAAAGGTCGTCGCTCCCGCCTTGGAGAAGGCGCAGAAGTGCGGCAAGCACGTCGTTTCGTTGGAGCTTCCCGACGGGCAGATCGTCACGGGCAAGACCACGGACGACCTCGAGGCGGCGTCTTCGGCGCTGTTAAACGGCATCAAAGTCCTCGCGGGCATTGCCGACCCCATCAAACTGATCGCGCCGGCGGTCATTCGCCCGATGGTTTCTTTGAAAAAGAAAACGTACAAGGAAATGCACTACCAACTCAATCCCTCGGAGGTTTTGATGGCGCTTGTCGTCAGCCAAACCAGCAACCACGCGGCGGAGCTTGCCGTGCAGCATCTTAAGGACTTGAAGGGTTGCGAAGCGCATTCCACTTGCATTTTGAGCGCAACGGACGAAAGGTTGTTCAAGCGCCTTGGCATCAATCTTACTTGCGAACCGGAATTCCCGGACGCAAATTTATACATGTAATCAATCGGAGGTACCTATGTCAACATCATTTCTTGAAAAAGCGTTTGATTTCGAAGCACACTTTCCCGAGATGGGGATCATTGCGATGGCCGGAGCGCAGGAGCTTGGCGAGCGCATTGACAAATATCTCGTGCAATGGTATAATGAGGAAGCGGCAAAGCACGGCAAGTCTTTTGATAAAAAGACCTTCTTGATCGAGCACGGCTGCTTGCGTTTTACCTCGGGCGACGCTAAGGCGCTCATCAAGGAATCCGTTCGCGGTATGGACATCTTTATCATCTGCGACGTGGGCAACTACAGCATCCGTTACAATATGTACGGTATGAACGTGCCGATGTCCCCGGACGATCACTATGCCGATTTGAAGAGGATCATTTCCGCCATCGGCGGCAAGGCGAATTCCATCACCGTGTTGATGCCAATTTTGTACGGCGGCAGGCAGCACAAGCGCAGCGCTCGCGAGTCGTTGGACTGCGCGATGATGTTGCAGGAGCTTGAATCCTTGGGCGTGACCGAACTCATAACCTTCGATGCGCACGATCCCCGCGTGCAAAACGCAACGCCGCTTATGGGCTTTGATAACTACATGCCCTCTTACCAGATCATCAAGGCGCTGTTGAAGCGTTTTGACGACCTTCTCTTGGACAAGGATCACTTTATGATCGTCAGCCCGGATGAAGGCGCAATGAACAGAAACACTTACTACGCATCCATCCTCGGGTTGGACCTCGGTATGTTCTACAAGAGGCGCGACTACTCCGTCGTCGTCAACGGCAGGAACCCGATCATCGCTCACGAGTACATCGGCGATTCCCCGATGGGTATGGACGTCTTCGTGGCGGATGACCTCATCGCCACGGGCGACAGCTTGATCAACCTTGCTTCTCACTTGAAAGAGAAGGGCGCAAACCGCATCTTCCTTTCCGCTACGTTCGGGCTCTTTACCGAAGGTATCGCAAAGTTCCGCGACGCGTATGAAAAGGGCTTGTTCAACGCGGTCATCACCACCAACTTGACTTACGTTCCCGAGGAACTCCGTCAGGAGCCTTGGTTTATCGAAGCAAATATGGCGAAGTACGGCGCGTATATCATCAGCGCCACCCACCAAAAGTGCTCCGTGAGCAAGCTTTTGGACCCCCACGACAAGATCGTCGAGCTCGTGGACAAGTACAAAAACAAATAAGGAGTTTTTTATGATCATTACACCGCTTGGGCATTCGTGCTTCCTCTTGCAAGAAAGCACCGGTACGACGGTTATCACCGACCCCTACTCAAGTGAAATAGGTATCTCTCTTCCTCCCGTCAGCGCGGACGTGGTCACCGTAAGCCATGCGCATTACGACCACAACAACGTGGGCGCCGTTTCCGGCCATCCTATGGTTATCGACAAGCCGGGGCTGCACGACGTAAAAGGGGTGCAGATCTTCGGATTGAACACCTACCACGACGATCACGACGGCAAGCACAGAGGGATGAACGTGATCTTTAACATTCGTATGGACGGCGTCAACGTTTGCCATCTCGGCGACGTTGGTCACGGTCCTTCTCCCATGATGATCGAAGCGATCGGACCGGTGGATATCCTGCTGGTCCCGGTCGGCGGCAACTACACCATCGACGCGGAAGTAGCAAAAGAGTACGTCGATCGTTTGATGCCCAGCGTGATCATTCCCATGCACTACAAAACCGACGACGTCAATATTGATATCGAAGGGGTGGATTCTTTCCTCGATTATTTTGACAAAGACGACGTGGAGTACGTTTCGGACGGAAAGGTTGAGTTCGATCGCTCGGACTTTGACGACGAGTACTCTATGAAAGTCATTTGTTTTGAAAAAAACTGACGGTTTACGTCAATACTGCATACAAAAGTGAATAGCGCGCTCATAGTCTGCGCGATAATTTACGGCGGTCGAGTATCGTCTAAAGGAGATTTTAAAGACATATAATAGTTTTGCAATATTTTTTTGCAGTTTTTGGAGGGTTTTTTATGGCTATTACGATTGATTTGAAAGAAATTACGAGAGATTATCTCGATAATATGGGCATCCACGAGATCAGGACGTTTGCCCGCGAGGTTGGCGTACCGCATCCCACGTCCCTGAAGAAGCAAGAGATGATCGATTGTATTCTCGACATTCGCGACGGCAAGGCGGAACCGCAAAAGGTAAGAAAGGCGGGCCGCCCGCCCAAGGCTTCCGCATCCGCCACCTTTATTCCGGCGCAGGAAGTTCAACCCGCGGCGGAAAAGACCGAGGAGCGCAAGGCTCCCGCTTTCCGCACCTACATCCCGCAACAGAGAAAGCCCCTTGACAACAGGCGCAGGTTCGGCGATTGGCGCGAGCAGGGGGATAAATCCTCTTACGGCGACCAAAAGACCACCGCCGAGACCTTCAACGAAGGGGATGAAAAAAACAATCTTCTCGGATGCGAGGTGCGTTCGGGCATTTTGGAGATACTGCCCGACGGCTACGGCTTCCTCCGCGCAAGCAATTTCAGAAACAGTTTTAAGGATAGCTACGTTCCCACGCAAAAGATCAAGAGGAGCGGGCTTCGCCCCGGCGATTACGTGACGGCGTATTGCCGCGCCACCGCAGAGGGCAAGCCGCCCGCAGTGGAAGCCATCATCGAAGTCAACCACAAGAGCGTGGAATACGCGCTTTCCCGTCCGAGATTCGACGACCTGACCCCCATCTTCCCCAACGAGCGTTTGCGCTTGGAGATCCCCGGCAAGAGAAACGAACTTGCCGCAAGAGCCATCGACCTCATCGCCCCCATCGGCAAAGGTCAGCGCGCAATGGTCGTCTCGCCGCCTAAGGCAGGTAAGACCACCCTTTTGAAGATGATCGCCAATTCCATTTCGGAAAACTCCCCCGAAGTTAAGCTGATGGTGCTTTTGATCGACGAGCGCCCGGAGGAAGTGACCGATATGCAGCGTAGCATCAAAGGCGAGGTCATTTACAGCACCTTCGACGAGGAGAGCGACAACCATATCAAGGTTGCGGAACTCGTGCTCAACAGGGCAAAGAGGATGGTGGAGGACGGCGAAGACGTCGTGATC
>JAGAAA010000134.1 GCA_017615495.1 Clostridia bacterium | reverse complement strand
TTTTGCGTATCCACAATAACGATATCCCCTTCGGAAAAAGTTTCCCCCGCGGGATCGAACGAATAAACTTTTTTGTTGTTACCGAATCTAACTCCGACTACGAACGGCATTTGTATTTTACCTCCGCCAATTTCAATAATAGATAATCCGCGACGTTGGTCGCGTTGCAATTTGATTTGAGTCTCGCGCGGCAAGTGAGGATCACGTCGTTTGCTTCCCCGACGGCCGCCACGCTATACGCCGAGGCGATGGCTTCGATGGCTTCCGCCTTTTCCGCCAAAGCGACGGGGAGCCCCAAGTGGGCGCTCATCACGCAATGAAACACCAATTCGAACATCGAAAGGGTGCGCTCGATGCGGTCTTTTGAAAAAATGCCGTCCTTAACGAAGCGGTAGACGTCCGCGCTGCTTTTCAGTTCGGTCAATACGTCGGTGACTTCCGCCACGTGACGAGCAAAATCCTCGTCTACGGCAAACTCTCTCGCGCGGGTCAAACTGCCCTGCGAAAGCCTTGCGCCGCGCGCGGCTCTGTCCGCGGGGACGCCGTCCTTGATCAAAGCGGCTTTGACGCTCTCCTCCGGGAAGGCGCCGAGCGGCACTTGCTTCACACGGGACAAAACGGTGGGAAGCACCGTTGCGGCTGACGCTGCCGAAAGGATGAAATGCACCTTTTCAAAAGGCTCCTCAAGGGTTTTCAACAACTTGTTTTGCGGCGCGTCGGCAAGGTTTTCAAAGTTTTTGAAGAAGTACAGCTTGCGCCCGCCTTCAAACGCCGTCATGCCGGCGTCCTCGGTCACCTCGCTCATTTCCGCCACGGTAAAGTTCTCCTTGCCTTCCGCAAGGTACTTGACGTCGGGCTTGGAACGCACCAGCACTTTGTGACATTCCGCGCATTCCCCGCAACCGCCCTTTTCACAGTACGCCTTCATGGCGATCAACGCAAAAAGAGTGTCGACGGCGTCTTTGTCTTCCGACGGGATAAAATAGGCGTGGGAGAACTCTCCCCTGTCGATATCCGCCGCTATGCTTTTGTATGCCGAGGACTTTTTGACCTCGTCCGCGTATCTGAGCCCGTTCATTTCGTTATTATTTTACCATCAACCGTACCGAAAAGTCTATCTAAATTCGCCTGCAAGACGGCTGTCTTCTCTTTTGAGAAGATCTCCCCCGCCCGAACCACGGGCACGCCGGGAGGATATACCCCCACGTCATAGGCGCTTACTTTCCCGATAATATCGGATATATCGGCAAATTTTTGATTTTTGCCATCAAACCCGTCCGCTATACGGAAGGCTTGTTCCAAGTGTTTTGCGTTAAAGGGGGTGCAGATCAAAACCACGCGGTCGGCGTCCGCCGCTTCGACGAAAACGCCTTCCTTTTCCATGGCGGATTGCAAGGCGAGACCGCCCCCTTCCTTGACGATCACCACCCGCGAAAAATCGTCCGAAGCGAGGGTCTTTACGGCAGGATGCCTGCTTTTGACCTCGTCTATCTCCTTTTTGAGCGCCGCGTAGAGGGCTTTGCCCTCTTTTTCCATCAGGCCGCGGGCGTAGTCCAAACTTGCCATTACAAGATAACTCGGGCTGCTGCCGATCACTTCCGCACGCGCCTCGCGCGCTTTTAAGTAAAATTCCTCCTTCACGTGGAGCATCGCGCCGCCGGTATAAACGGGGAGAGTCTTATGCGCGCCGTGGATCACAAAGTCCGCCTTTTTGACCGCGCTTTCGGGGAGCAAGGGACTGAAGGCAAAATGCGCCCCGTGCGCTTCGTCCACGATGAGCTTGCAGCCCGCCGTTCGGCAGGCTTTTACGATGGGCGCGAGGTCCTTTACCCTTCCGTAATAATCGGGGCTCGTCACGCAAACGGCTCCAAAGGAGCCGTCTATCTGCTCCGCGGAGGAGATCTCCGTCACCTTCAAACCGAACAAACGCTTCGCCGCGTGGAAACTTTTGTGCATATCGCCGAGATAAGCTATTTTTTGATCGCGCACGCAAAGAAGCGCGGTACGGACGGCGTCCGTCGCCCCGGATGCGAAAAACAACGTGCGCTCCGCCCCGTAAGCTTTTGCCGCCAGCCGTTCCGCCTCAAAGATCACTCCCGCCGAACAAGAAAGGTTGTCCGAAAAGGAAAGTTCCGTCACGTCAAAAGGGGCGGAGGCAAACAAACCTTCGTCCTCAAAAAGACGGCTTTCGCCGCCGTGCGACGGCATATGAAAGCGAGCCGTTATCTTTTTATATTTCACCAATGCGTCAAAAAGTGGGGTCACCGTTTTATCCTTGTGCGAGATCGAAAACCGGCGCTGACGGAGGTCTTCGGTCTGTAATATATTTATTATATCAAATTTTGCTTGGCAGTTCAATAAGCCAAAAGAATTTACGTCTTACGAAAAAGAGCGGCTTTTGCCGCTCTTTCGATGGTTTAAGTTGCTATTTCTGCGGAGGAAGAAGAGTTGCGTACATCACCGCTTTGATGGTATGCATGCGGTTCTCCGCTTCGTCAAACACGACGGATTGCTTGCCGAGGAACACCTCGTCGGTAACTTCCATATCGGTCAAGCCGAACTTTTCGTAGATCTCCTTGCTCACTTCGGTCTCTAAATCGTGGAAGGCAGGCAAACAATGCATAAAGACGGCATTCGGCTTGGCGTTTTTCATCACCGCCGCCGTCACTTTGTACGGGGAAAGATCGCGGATGCGAGTCTCCCAAACTTCGGCGGGCTCGCCCATGCTCACCCATACGTCGGTATAGACGACATCGGCGTTTTTGCTGCCCTCGTTCGGGTCCTCGGTAAAGGTCAACACCGAACCTGTCTCCTTGGCGATCTCGCGGCATTTTTCAATGAGCGATGCGTCGGGGAAGTATTTTTGGGGGCAACAAGCGGTAAAGTTCATGCCCATCTTCACCGCGCCCACCATCAGAGAGTTGCCCATATTGTAGCGCGCGTCGCCGTAATAGGCGAGGGTCTTGCCTTCCACCGTACCGAACTTTTCCTGAATGGTCAAGAGGTCCGCGAGGATCTGCGTGGGGTGCGACTCGTTGGTCAAGCCGTTATAGGTGGGTACGCCGGAATACGTTGCGAGCGCTTCGACGATCTCCTGCCCGTATCCGCGGTACTCGATGGCGTCAAACATCCTGCCAAGCACCTTGGCGGTATCCGCAATGCTCTCCTTTTTGCCGATCTGCGAGCTTTTGGGGTCCAAATACACGGGGTGCATGCCAAGGTCCGCCGCCGCCACTTCAAAGGAACAACGGGTACGCGTGGAAGTCTTTTCAAAGATCAACGCGATGTTCTTGCCGCGCAAAACGTCGTGCGCCTCCCCCTTGTGCTTTTTCTCTTTGAGAAAAGCCGCCGTTTTCAAGTATTCGAGGATGTCCTCTTTGGAAAGATCAAGCATCTTCAAAAAATTCTTTTTGTAAAGGCTCATAATTCCTCCTTCACCGCTTCGAGAAGCACGTCGATCGCCTTATCCAACAATTCGTAAGGGATGTTGAGCGCGGGAAGCAACCTGACTTTGTCTTTTGCGGTCAAAAACAACACGCCTTTGTTCAAACAGGAAGAAACCACTTTTTTGGCGTC
>JAGAAA010000133.1 GCA_017615495.1 Clostridia bacterium | reverse complement strand
CAGACCTTCGGCACCCTTGAAAACCTGATGGCGGCGTCGGTGGACGACGTGGCTTCCATCGAGGACTTCGGGCTGATCACCGCAAGTTCCATCGTGGACTTTTTCGCGGCGAAGGAAAACCGTGATTTGATCGACAAACTGCTTAAAAACGGCGTCACTTTCCTCAAAGAGGAAAAGAGGGAGGGCGTCTTCTCCGGCAAGACCGTCGTTATCACGGGCACGCTTTCTTCTTACAAGCGTTCGGCGGCGCAGGAAGAGATACGCAAACGGGGCGGCAACGTCGCGGATAGCGTCAGCAAACAAGTGGATCTCGTGGTCGTTGGCGAGGATGCGGGAAGCAAGCTTGAAAAAGCGAAAAAGCTCGGTATCGAAACCATCGACGAAGCGGCGTTTTTGGAACTTTTGAATCAATAAAAATCCGAAATTTTGCATAAAATGCAAATTTTACAGGCGCTTTCCGAGGAGAAACGCTTGTATTTTCCGCGCAAATTATGTTATAGTATAAAATAATAAATTTATTCGGGCGCATATTGTGCTCGCGGAGGCGCGAAATGTTCAGCATGACGGGTTACGGCAGAGGCGAATCGGAACAAAACGGACGTGCTCTTGTCGTGGAATTAAAAAGCGTGAATCACCGGTTTTTGGATCTTTCCATCAAACTCCCGCGTGCTCTTTTGTTTGCCGAAGACGCAATGAAAAAGTTGATCTCCTCTCGCGTCAGCAGGGGGCATATCGACGTTTTCACCACTTATTCCGCACCCAAGGATCAAGGCGCTTTGTCCTTGAACAAGTCCGTTGCGGAAAATTACGTTGAAATGAGCAAAGAGCTTTCCGCTTCCTTCGGGCTGGAAAATGACCTCACGACTTCTTCGCTCTTGCGCGTGCAAGGCGTGGTGGAAGAGGGCGTCCCCACTGTTTCGGAAGAGGAGATCCTTTCTCTCGTCACCGAAGCGACCAATCACGCTTTGGATTCCCTTTTGAAAATGCGCGACACCGAGGGCAAGGCGATCACGGCGGATATCCTTTCCAAGCTTTCCGAAGTGGAGCGCTTGACCGGCGTCATCGAAACGCGCGCGCCTTTTGTCGCCGCGGAGTACAAAACTCGCTTGGGTGAAACCGTCCGCGAAGCGCTTTCCGGCGCGGATTATGACGAAACGCGCTTGCTTACGGAAGTGGCTCTGTTTGCCGATAAGTGCGCCATCGATGAGGAACTTGCTCGTTTGCACGCCCACATCGACCACTATCGCAAGATATTGTCCACCGAGCCGACGGCGGGCCGCAAGCTCGACTTCTTGACGCAGGAACTTAACCGCGAAGCCAACACCATCGGCAGCAAGGCAAACGACGCCGCCATTGCGGAAAACGTCGTGTTGTTAAAGTGCGAGATCGAAAAGATCCGCGAGCAAATTCAGAATTTGGAGTAGGGTATGAAAAAGGGCAAGGTATTCGTTGTTTCCGGGCCTTCCGGAGTGGGCAAAGGCACCATCTGCGCCGAACTGATGGCGCGATATCCTTCGCTTGCCGCGACGACGGTCTCCGTCACCACGCGCGCCCCGCGTCCGGGTGAACGGGACGGCGTTCACTATTACTTCCGCACCGAAGAGGAATTCGACCGTCTTTTGAAAGAAGGCATGTTCCTTGAAACGGTGGATAAGTTCACCCACCGCTACGGCACCCTCTTTTCCGAAGTGGAAAAAGTGCTTGACTCCGGCAAAAACGTTATTTTGGAGATCGAGATGCTCGGCGGCGCCAACGTCAAAAAGCGCATTCCCGAAGCGGTGCTCGTCTTCATCCTTCCGCCGAGTTTGGAAACCCTTACCGCCCGTATCAAGGGCAGGGGGAGCGAGACGGCGGAGGAGATAGCTTTCCGCCAAGCGCAGGTGGAAAAGGAATTTGACCAAGCCGCGCCTTACGAGTACTTCGTCGTCAATGACGACCTCGCCGACGCCGTGGAACACTTAAAAGCAATCATCGTCGCAGAAGGGCTCAAGGATACCCTTCAAGACGTAAAACAAAACTATTTTGGGAGGGACTAATACCATGATGATCGATCCGCCTATTGATAAACTGATCAAAAAGACCGAATGCCGCTATATGCTCGTTTGCGGCGTTGCCAAGCGCGCGCGTGAACTTTTGCAACAGGAAGGCGATATGCTCGCCGCCACCAAGCAAAAGCCCATTTCCGTCGCGGCAAAAGAGATTTACGAAGGTAAGGTCAAAATTTCCAGAGACTGATGAAGCGTAAGGTCCTCGTAGGAGTTACGGGCGGGATCGCCGCCTATAAATCCTGTTACCTCGTCAGCGCGCTCGTCAAGATGGGATGTGACGTCCACGTCTTGATGACCGATCACGCGAAGGAGTTCGTCTCCGCCATGACCTTTGAAACGCTCTCGCACAACCCCGTCGTGACCAATATGTTCCGTCGGGATAGAGAGTGGGAAGTGGAGCACGTTTCTTTGGCAAAAGCATGCGAGGTCGTCGTCGTCGCCCCTGCGACGGCGAATTTTGTCGGTAAGATCGCAAGCGGCATTTGCGACGATATGCTCACCACGACGTATCTTGCTTCCAAAGCCCCCAAGATCATTTGCCCGGCAATGAATACGGCAATGTACGAGGACGCCGTTTTCCAAAAGAACTTAAAATCCGTTGCTGCTTCGGGCGCAACCATCCTCACCCCGGTCGTCGGGCGCCTTGCTTGCGGGGACGTGGGCGTAGGCAAGATGGTGGAGCCGGAAGAGATCGCGGAAGAGGTAAAACGCGCGCTTTCCCTCACCCTTGACTTTGTGGGGAAGAAGGTGCTCGTTACCGCAGGCGCCACGGTGGAAAGCATCGACGGCGTGCGCTACCTTTCCAACCACAGCAGCGGCAAGATGGGCGTTGCCATTGCGGAACGCTTTGCGGATAGGGGTGCGGAAGTTACCCTCGTCGCAGGCAAGATGACCGCCCGCCTTCCGGATAACCTCAAAGAGGTTTGCTCCGTTTCTTCCACGCACGAAATGTACGAGGCAGTCACTTCGAGGGCGCCGCAAATGGACGTGGTCGTGATGGCGGCGGCTCCCGCCGATTATACGCCGGTCACCCAATTTGACCAAAAGGTCAAAAGCAACGAGTTGACCTTGTCGCTCAAAAAGACCGAGGACATCGCCGCGGCGGTGGGCAAACTCAAAAGCCCCGACGCAAAACTCGTCATCTTCAGCGCGGAGACCGAGAATCTGATTGAAAACGCAAAGGGCAAACTCGTCAAGAAAAACGCCGACCTCGTGGTGGCGAACGACGTCACGCAAGAGGGCGCAGGGTTCAACGTGGATACCAACGTCGTAACCTTGATCGACCGCACGGGCGCCGTCCGTCCGTATGAAAAAATGCCCAAGATCGAAGTCGCGGACGTCATCCTCGACGCCTTGAAAAACTTATGATCGCCGAAGTTATCGTCGATATTTCAACAAGCGAAATTGACAAAATTTTCGATTATATCGCGCCGCCGGAACTTGGCTTGCAAGTGGGCGACAGAGTAAAAGTACCCTTCGGCAGACAGCATACCGAAGGGTTTATCGTTCGTATGAAGAAGAAGGCGGATACCACCCATCCTTTGAAACCCATCACCGCCAAATTGGATAAATTCACCCCCATTCTTCCCGAAATGATCGAATTGATGTGGAAGATGTGCCGCGAAAACAATCTTCGTTTGGTGGACGTCCTTCGCCTGTTTATCCCCGCGATGATGCGCGGTGGCAGGGTGAAGGAGATCACGCGGCATTTCGTCACCCTTGCGGAAGGCGTCACCTTTGAAAACGCTCTTTCTCAGTTGAAGCCGAATGCCGTCAATCAACGCGCCATCCTTTCGGTGCTTTCGGGCGGAGGAGAATGGGCAGCCATCCTCGGCGAGCAATACGGCTTTTCCGCCATTGCCGCTTTGGCGGAAAAAGGGTTGGTCACCGTTTCGGAAGTCACCAAGCGCCGCCGGCCGCAACTCAAAGCAATTGCCGATAAGTCGGTCGAACTCAATCCCGAGCAAAAGGCCGCCGTCGAGGCGATCATGCGCGGGGAGAAGAGCACCAATCTCCTCTTTGGCGTGACGGGGAGCGGCAAGACCGAAATTTACTTAAAGTGCATCGAAGAGGTGCTTTCCAAAGGGAAGACCTCCATTATGCTCGTGCCTGAGATCTCCCTGACGCCGCAAATGATGGGGCGCTTCCGCGCTCGCTTTGGCGACAAAGTTGCGGTTTTGCACAGCGGGCTTTCGGATGGAGAGCGCTACGACGAATGGCTCCGCCTTCTTCGCGGCGACGCGGTCATTGCCATCGGCGCCCGTTCGGCGGTGTTTGCCCCCTTGAAAAACGTCGGCATCATCATCATTGACGAAGAGCACGACGGCAGTTACATCAGTGAAAACAATCCGCGTTACGTCACTTCCGAAGTGGCGGAAATGCGCCGCGCCTACAACGACGCCAAACTCGTGCTGGGCAGCGCCACCCCCTCTTTGGAAACCTTCAAAAGGGCAAAGGAAGGGGAGATCGGCTTGATCACCCTCCGCAGCCGTGTCAACGGTACCAAAATGCCCGAAGTGCGCGTGGTGGATATGTG
>JAGAAA010000022.1 GCA_017615495.1 Clostridia bacterium | reverse complement strand
GTAAGTGTACGAAATCTCTCATTGGTTCCTCCGATTCTACAAGATGCTTTTGAGACTTTCGATAGCGTGAGCGGCGTCCCTTCCCTCCGCGACGAGGTAAAGTTCCGCTCCCTTCTTGAAAGACAGGGCGATGACGCCCATCAAACTTTTTGCGTTGGCGCCTTTGTCACGGAAAAGGATGCGCACTTCCGACGTGCTTTTCGCCGCCGTTTCCGCAACGCGCTTGGCGAGAGCGAGTGAAAGGTCCTTCGATGCGATGATCTTGGTTTTCATTGCTTGTCCTCCCTGATTTTTTCCGCGAGTTCGCGCAGTTTTTGCAAGCGGTGATACAGTCCGCTTTTGGTGATCTTACCGGGCAGGAACTTTGCAAGTTCCTCAATGGAAACGTCGGGGTTTTCAATGCGCGCCATCGCCACTTCCACGATCTCTTTGGGCACGCCGAGGAAGCCGCCCGTGCCGTCCCTCAAGGCGACGGCGTCGTTGTACTGACGGATGGCTGCGGAAACCGACTTGTCGGTATTGGCGAGGGCAAGGTTTCCGGCGCGCGCCGTCCTGCCGTCCACGTACTTTTTAACGATCATTTCCTGCAAGACGAGGACGCTTTTGTTTGCGCCCATCAAGGCGCAAAAGTCCGAAAGCGTTTGCCCTTTGCGGGTAGCCAAAGAGAACTTTTCGCCCTTTTCGGTCTTGCTCATGACGATCTCTTCCCTTTTGAGGAAGGAAAGGAAGGCGTCGGCATCGCTTTCCACCTCGAAGGTGAGTTCCAAGCGAAGCCCTTCCGCCGCGCGGGTAAGGTTGCCCACCGAGAGAAACACGCCGCGCGCATAAGCTTGGGCGTCCTTTGCCGAGGAGAACTTGCTTTTTACGCCAAGGTCCAACGAAACGATCTCGCCGCCCGCCACCTTGACTTTGCCTACGTCCGAAAGCAACCCGAGAGCGTGCCTGCCGCGTACTTCCACTTGGTAAAACCGGTTGCGGCGTTTGTCGTCGGGGTCGACGATGCCTACCTCCCCGTGATAATCGTACTTTTCACGCAGATAGGAAGCAAATTCCCACGCGAGAAGGTAATCGGAAGAGGAATAAGTCAGGTAGTACCCCTTTTCATCCTTGCAAAGCGCGCCGCCGAAGGTCAAGATGGCGGAGATATAAGCCTCCCTCATTTCCTCCGCGGCAAGCGCGTGCAATTCCTCTTTCAGTTGCTTTTCGGTGAGCATATCCGTTCCACCTCATACGCAAGGCTGACGCCAAAGGCGTCAAACACCCTGTTTTTCACTTGTTGCGCAACGGCGAAGAAGTCTTCCGTCGTAGCGCCGCCTTTGTTGACGATAAAATTACAATGCTTGCGGGACAGTTGCGCCCCGCCGATGCGGAGCCCTTTGAGCCCCGTCTTTTCCACGTAGACCGCGGCGGGCGTTTCCCCCACTCTTTGAAACACGCTTCCCGCGGATGGCTCGGCGGGTTGTGTTTCTTGTCGCCGTAGTTTCATCCGTCGCATCCGTTCCGCAATGGCGAGTTTGTCGTCCGGCGTAAGCGTTAATTTCAAGCACAGCACGACGCCCCCTTCGGGAAAGACGCAAGAGTGATAACCCATCTTAAGGCACCCTGCCGGAAACGCTTGCACTTCTCCTTGCTTGGTCAACACGATCGCTTCGGTAAGGACGTCCGACGTCATCTGCCCGAAAGCGCCCGCGTTGGTTTTTGCCGCGCCGCCCACCGTACCGGGGATGCCGCAAGCGAATTCCAAACCCGAAAGTCCTTTTTCCGCCGCGACCTTTGCAAGAAGCGGGAGGGGCACCCCCGCATCCGCCGTCACAACGTTGCCGCAAACGCCTATGCCGCGCAAGTTCAGCTTTACGAGCGCGCCCGCGTAACCTTCGTCGGGGAGCAGAATATTGCTTCCGCCGCCGATCACCCGATAGGGCACGCCTCTTAGCTTCAACAACTGCAACGTCGCCGTAGTTTCACGCGCGGAAGAGGGACAAAACAGATATTTCACCCTGCCGCCGCTACAAAAACTCGTAAGAAGTTTTCCTTCAACGTCACATTGCACCGCAATGCCAAGCCGCCTTGCTTCCAAAATCAATCCGTCCATACCACACCGCCTTAAACGGTATAGTATATGGCGAAAAAGTTATTTGCTTGACTTCAAGCGCTCCTCAAGTTCATCCGGGGCGCTGTAGCCCATCTGCTTCAAGCGCAGGGACGCCACCGCCGCTTCGATGACCACGAAGAGGTTTCTGCCCGCCTTGACGGGGATCTCCAGTTTGGGGATGGCAACGCCGAGGATCTCCTCGGTGGGGTTTTCCGACCCGATGCGCTCGTAGGTCTTGCCCTCCTGCCAATTGACCAGTTCAAAGACGGCGTCCACCGATTTGTTGACGCGCACCGCCACCGAACCGAACAAACGTTCCACGTTGATGATGCCCACGCCGCGGATCTCCAGCATATGGCGGATCATATCGGGGGCGCGGCCGATCAAAAGGTCGTTTACCCTCTTGATGATGACGCTGTCATCCGCCACCAATCTATGCCCGCGATGAACGAGTTCCAACGCAACTTCGCTCTTGCCGATGCCGCTGGCGCCGGTCAAAAGCACGCCCATACCCGCAACGTCCACCAAAACGCCGTGGATGGTGATCTCCTCCGCGAGGACGTTGTCGATAAACGCGCTGATATCCGCGCCGATCTGTCCGGTGATCTCGGTGGTGGTGTAAAGGGGCACTTTGTGCTTTGCCGCCGCTTCCTCAAATTCGGGCGTCGGTTTGATGCCTCTTGCAATAACGATGCAGGGAACGCCGAGAGAGCACATCTTATCCAACCGGTCGGAAAGGACCTGCTTCTCCAAACTCATGGCAAAGCTCATCTCCGCGCTGCCGAAGACGATGACGCGGCTCGCGGCGAAAAATTCTTCGTACCCGGCAAGAAAAAGACCGGGGCGACAAATTGCCGAAGTGGTAAACACCAGCGACGCGCCTTCGGGCGCATAGACCGTTTTCAGTTTGAGAGCGTCGGCAAAAGCCACCGCGTCTACCGCGCGGCTTTCCTTTTCCTCTTTTTGCTTATTGTATTTGCCAAGCATTGTCATCACACGCCTCCAGGATGATTTTTGTCAGTCTTTTAGAATGTTCTCTATCAGGTCGGCTACGCCGCCGTCCTTGACCGAAGGCAAAACGATATCCGCTTCTTGCTTCAGGGCGGGGACGCCGTTTTCCACCGTTGCGCCAAGCCCCGCGGCGCGGATCATGGAAAGGTCGTTTAAGTTGTCGCCCACCGCAACGGTTTGTTCGATGGGAATGCCAAGGCGCTTTGCAAGCGCGATGAGACAGTTGCCCTTGCCCGCCTTTGCCGAAGTGACTTCGAGGAACATCGGAGCGCTTTTTGTGACTTCCGCCTCGGGGCCGAGAAGCGCGGAAAGTTCCTTCAGTCTATCGTCAATGATCTCGACGGGAATGATGGCGATGACTTTGTTCACAAAGGGCATTTTGGGCAAAAATTTGCTCAACGGATAGCCGATATAAGTGGGGTCAACGTCGCAATAAGCCGCGTATTTGCCGCTGAACGGGTTTTCCTTTTCCACAAAAAACTCGTGGTCGGCGTAAGCGTGGCAAACGTCGCCGTGCGCCTCGTAAAAGTCCACCGCCTTTTTTGCGATCTCGGGCGGGAGCGGAAAGCGCTCCAACACCTCCCCCGTCGACGCGCGGTAAAGAGCGGCGCCTTGGCAAGCGATCAGTTCGTCATCCGCGCCGAGCATACCCATCTTTTTGCGGATGGATTCAAAGACGCGACCCGTTGCCACCACGAATTTGCCGCCTGCCCTGCGATACTCGGCAATGGCGCGCAAAACGCGAGGAGGAACCCTTTCCCCATCGTGAATGGTGTTGTCAAAATCGCTTGCGATCAACTTATACTTCATCCAAAAGTCCTCTTCAAATCGTCTAAATTATATTGTAACTTATTTTACGGGTACTTTTCAAGAGCAAAAAGGCACAAAACCTTGCCCGAACTTTATTTCTTGGCTTTTTCCGCGGCAAAAAACGCCGCCACCTTCTCCGCGACCGGGAACGGAATGCCTTTCACGCGGGCGATCTCCTCCACCGAAGCGTTTGAAAGTTCCTCCAATGAACCGAAAGCTTTGTGCAACGCCGTTACGCGCTTTTCGCCCAGCCCTTCCACTTCGAGAAGCATGCTTTTTACGCTGCGTTTTCCGCGAAGTTTTCGGTGAAAAGTGATGGCGAAACGGTGCGCTTCGTCGCGGATGCGTATCAGCAAGCGGAGGGCAAAGCCGGATTTGGGCAAAAAGATCTCCTCCCCCGAGGGCAAAACGATGATTTCCTCCCGTTCGGCAAGACCTATCATCGGGATGTTCTCCCCCGCTTCCGTCATCGCCTCCATTGCGTAACGCACCTGTCCGATGCCGCCGTCGATCACAAGGAGGTCGGGCCGCTTGCCAAAGGAGGCGTCCTTGCCCTCTTTGAGCCGCTCAAATCGGCGGGAAAGCGTCTCCTTCATACAAGCGAAATCGTTGTTGCCTTCCACGGTTTTTATGCGGAAAGTTCGGTACATTTTGGCGTCCTTTTCCCCTTTGGTGAACACCACCATCGAGCTCACTTTGTCAACGCCGCCGGTGTGGCTGATATCAAAGCATTCGATGCGGTCCAACGTGGAATTCAAGGAGAGGATCTCCGCCAAATGACGGCAAGCGCCCGTGGTCATGCGCTCCTTGCGCGAAAGCTCTTTGGTACTGCGCGAAAGGTATTCCATCGCGTTTTTCATCGCAATATCGCACAACTGACGGCGCACGCCCGCTTTGGGGGTGGAAACAAGCACCTTTTCGCCCTTCTTTTCCGAAAGAATGGAGGAAAGCGCCACCGCATCCGGCAAGTCCACCGCGCTGACCACTTCGTCGGCGACGATGCCGCTGTCGTAATAGCGGTTGATAAAGCTGGAAAGGGTGTCCGCAAGGTCAAGCCCCGCGTCGCGGATGGCAAACTTTTCGCCGCCGACCATCTTGCCGCCGCGCACGATGACGGTGGCTACCGCCATGCCGTCCCCGCCCGACGCCACGCCAAACACGTCGAGGTTAAAGTCCTTGGGGAGAGAGGCTATCTGCCTACGGATCATCTTGTCCAAGGATGCAAGCGCGTCGCGGTAACGCATTGCCTGCTCGTACTGCATCGCCTCGGAAGCCTCTTCCATTTTCTTTTCCAAATTGTCGCGGATTGTCTTGTCGTTGCCTTTCAAAAACGCCATCACGTCGCGAACGACGCGGTGATACTCTTCCCTCGTCACGCTTCCGGCGCAAGGCGCCAAACAGCGCCCGATATGCGCGTTGAGGCACGGGCGATGATTTTTGGGTATCTTGTCCATATTCAACCCGCATTCGCGGATGGGAAACGCGGAATGGATCAGCTTCAAAAGTTCCTGCGCGGAGATGCCCACCATATACGGGCCGAAGTAACGCGCGTTGTCCGCCTTCAAACGGCGGATGATCTCCACCCGCGGGAAGTCCTTACTGACGTCTATGCGCAAGAAGGGGTAAAGCTTGTCGTCCTTCAAAAGGATGTTGTAAAAAGGCTTGTGCACCTTGATCAGATTGTTTTCAAGAACGAGCGCTTCTTCCTCGGTGCGGGTGATCAAATAATCGAAGTCCTCCACCTTTGCGACCATGGCAAGAACCTTCTCCGCCTTGGGCGAAGAATTGAAGTAGGAGCGCACGCGGTTTTTTAGGTTTTTTGCCTTGCCGACGTAAATGATCGCGCCCGCTTTGTCGCGCATCAAATATACCCCACTGTCAATGGGGAGCTCCTTCAGTTTTAAGCGGATAACGTCGTTCATATCAGTATTATACTACACGCGCGGGAAAAACAAAAGAGGTATGCCGCTAAAAAAACTGCCCACCCCAAAAGGGGTGGACAGCCGAGTTAATTGACAAAGTCAACTTTTGCGTTCACAACGCAACATCATGATTGTTGCGGCTGCGGCCACCACTGGCACAAAACGCCCAAGCCACCGGCATTAATTGCCATATAATCACAGCTACCGGAATTAAATGCCATGTATAAGCTATAGTTGCTAGGCGTTATTTGCGGATTGATATTATTGCCGTCTTTATCAATCAAAGCACTATTATCCGGAGAGATACCGCAAAGATAATCCCCTACACTAAATGTTGTGGGCATCTGTCCTCCAATGTACTCCATCGTTTG
>JAGAAA010000132.1 GCA_017615495.1 Clostridia bacterium | reverse complement strand
TTAAGTTTAATCTTGGTTTTCCGTGCCCCTTTTCAGGCGCACGCTCAAAACTCATAATAAATTATGAATTGACAGAAATCACTTGCTTTAATTTTTGCTTAATCTATTTTGTTTTGAAGTTTCGCTTGCTGCCGCCCTTCTGGGGTGACAACCTCTATATCTTAGCAAGAAAAAAAAGGGTTGTCAACAGATTTTTCGGGATTTTTTCGAAATTTTCGGACTTTTTTAGGAAATCTTAATTCTTCCCCAAAACCCCCAAAATAAACCACTACATCTTGTGCTTTTTGTGCCTTGAAAACACAATCATTTTCCCTATTCCTTATATAAAACGCGCACTCGTGTACGCGCACGCGCGCGCACGAGAAAAAACGAAAAAAAGAGAGGCGAACCGATTTCGTTCGCCCCTCGATGGCTTTTTCGATCTTATTTTTTCAAAGCAAAGTATTTTAAGACCGCAACGATGGTTTTGCCATCCTCGATCTCGCCCGAAAGACACTTCTTTAAAAGCTCCTCCACCGGGACGTACTTGATCTCCAAAAACTCGTCGTCATCCGGCTTGGCGCCCACGTACGAAAGATCGGTGGCGAGGTACAGGCGGATGATCTCGTTGCTGTAGCCGCAGGTGGGGTAAAACTTGCCAAGCGACGTTATCTTGCCTGCCGTGAGCCCTGCTTCCTCACGAAGTTCGCGCGCGATGGCGTCATCCGGGTCTTCCCCTTCTTCCAGCTTGCCGGCGGGGATCTCCCACAAATGCTTGCCGAGGGGGTAACGGAACTGCCTGACCATCGGGACGAAGCCGTTTTCATCCACCGCAAGGACGGCTACGCCGCCGCGATGCTCCACCATTTCCCTTCCGGCGAGCGCACCGTTGGGAAGGGTGACCTCATCCTTTTTTACCTTGATGACCTTGCCCTTATAGATATACTCGCTTTTTGCCGTAAGTTCGCTAAAGTCCTTTCCGGCGCCGTTTTCCCTTTGCTCGTATCCTTTCATATCCTCTCCTAAAAAAAGCCGGCGGAAAGCCGGCTCTTTTGTGTTACTTGCTGCTGCTGTACGACTTGATGAGGTCCTTATAAACTTTGTTCTTATAGGTGATCTTCACGTCGTTCTCAAGCTCGGTTTGATAGAATTCCTTTTTGAAAGCGCCGACGAGCTCATCCTTTTGCTTGCTCTCCAAGCTTTCGACGATGCCGTACTTAAGCGTGCCCTTCGCCGGGGTGGAGCCATCCGCCGCCTTGTAAGAAACGTTATCGGTGACGGTGTCGATGGAGACTGCGACCAAGCCATCGCCAAGATCGGTGGTGACCGCATTGGGATCGAGCGCGTATCCCGAAAGCATGATGACGTGGATGCCGTATTCGGTGTAGCAGTAGCCGAAGGAACCGACGCCGGTACCTACGACGTGCCATTCCGCCTTTTCGGTCGCGTCGCCGTAAGCCAACGCGCGAGCGCAGGCGGTAAAGTTCTCCACGTAGCTGCTGTCGTCCATGCTCAGGCTGTAGCCGAGCTTGCCGTCCGTAAGGGTGGTGAAGAAGCCTTCGTCATCGTTGCACATATAGACCCACTTCTTAAACTTTTCAAGGTTTGCCGCGCGCTCTTCCGCAGTGGCGGTAGCGCTGAGATCCGCAAGGTCGGCATAGACGGCGCCGAGCATATCCAGCACGTTGATGGTGCCGTCGGTCAAGGTCAAGCCCTTCTCCTGAGCAAACGCTGCGGTGACGTAGCGCTTGTTGGGGCACTTCTTGCAGGCGCAATCGGCGTTGGTGCACGGACCGGGGTTCTCCCCTTTGTAATTGGCGCAAGCGGTGCAGGCGCACTCTTCGTCTTCGCAGGTGGCGTCCTTGTCGTACTCAACGTTGCTGACGTAAATGCCGGTTTGGTCGATGAGATAGTTCAAATACGCTTCGAGCGCTTCCTTGTTTGCGGTCTTTTCGTTTTCAAACGCGGTGTACTTCGCCTTCAAGTCGTCGGTGATCTTGAAGAGGAGGTTTTGCACGTAGAAGATCTTGCCGTCCTCGTGAACGATCTGCGTCTTCACGCCGGTGCCATCTACGGCGTCCTTATAAGTGGAGGTTTCCAAAAGCAATGCTTGCTTTTGCTCCTCAAGCTTTTTGTTGTACTCCGCCAAAACGTCTTCTGCCGAAACGCCTTCCGCCGCCTTGCCCTTGATCTCCTCACAAGCGGTGACGACTTGGTCCTTGAGCTTGGAGAGATAATAGTACTCGTAAGTACGGTAGTTGGCGGTCATTTGCTTTTCAAGCCTGCGCTTGGATTCGGTAAGAGCCTTGTAAAGAGCGTTGTCCGTGCCTCTTGCCGCGGTGATCTGGGCTTCGAGGTCCGTTTCAAACAAAGCGGGAACGACGGTCTTTTCCTCTTCCTCTTCTTCGGTGGGCATCTTGGGACGCGCGGGCTTTGCCGCGATGATCTTAACGTTGAAGGTGGCGGTCTTGTTGGCGAAAGTAACGGTGACTTCCACTTCGTCCTTGACCTCTTCGCTGCTGAAGCCGGTCACGGTAAAATCACCTCTTTCAAACAAAACAACGTCTTCGCTGCCCTCGTAAACGACGCCGACCTTCAAGCCGGATTCGTTCAAGGACTCGCCCTTCTCGTACTCAAGCTTCCACGGAGCGGAAACGAGGGTGACCTCCTTAACGTGCTCGGTGGATTTGCCGGAAGAAGCGGCGGCGACTTCCTTGTCGTACGCCTCACGGAAAGAGTCAAAGCTCTCCTGCATTTCCTTATTATAGGCTTCGACCGCGGCGATAAGATCCTTCTTGGGAAGGACGCTTTCGATCTCCTTGATGCGGGCGGTCATATTGTACTTTTTGCCGGCGGTGCTTGCCGCGGTGGCGGCAGCCTTTTCCTCTTCGGTGCCGTTTGCCATAACGTACTTATAAAGTTCATCAATGCACTTTAAAGTATAGGCTTCGGTTTCCGCCAAACTTTCGTTTGCCTGCTTGAAGCTGGTGGAGATATTGTCGAGAACGGATTGATACTGCGCCTGAGAAATATAGCCCTGAGAATAGTAGCTGTAATATTGATAGACGAAATTGTAAATCGTCGAGCTGAGCTCAAGTTTGTCCACTTGCGCGGCGCGGTTTGCGTAAGTGACGCTTGCCGTCACCTGCTTGAAATCACGCTCCTTGTTCTTAGAGATCATACCGCCTTCACTACAAGCTGTCGCCACGATCGCGGTGATCGTAAGAACGAGAATCATAAGGATAACGAGCAGTTTCTTTTTCATTTACAATAAACTCCTTTAGGCCGGTAAAGGCCGCAAGGCGCGACGAACGCGCACCTCTTATTATTTATAGTGTACTTGTTTATTATACATAAACCGCACGGATTGCGCAAGTCAATATTTAAATTTTTACGCGACGATGAAAAATTTACTCTTTCGCCGCGACGACCGCCTCTCCGCGCAGCGCTTTCATAAAGCGGATCATCGAGCGAACTTTTACCGAAGCGACGCCGCCTTTGACCGCATATTTTGCTTCTTCGCCCGAAACCGCCGTTTCACGGATCTCCCCGGAAAGCAAGGCGAGCGAGTTCTTCATCGCGCCGCCCGTCATAAAGGCGGTATCGGTGTACGTGACGGAAACGGAATCCTTGTCCACGCTGATCTTTTTGATGGGAAGAGTGGATGCGAGCCCCTTCAAAAGCGCGATCTCCACAAGGGCGTGCACCTGCCTCGGCGGCATGCCGAAGGCTTCCTCCAATTCGGAAAGGATGGCGTTTTTGCCCTTTTCGTCGCTGATGGCGGCGATCTTTTTGTAGTAACGGATACGGGCGAGTTCGCTCGTGACGTAGCTCTCGGGCAGATAAGCGTCCTCTTTGACCAAAAGTTCGACGTTGCCGTTTTCGGGGAGGGCTTCGCCGTTGAGTTCCGCAATGGCTTCCTTCAAAAGGGTGCAGTACATTTCGTACCCGACTTTTTCGATGTGCCCGTGTTGCTCCGCGCCGAGCACGTTGCCCGCGCCGCGGATCTCGAGGTCCATCATCGCAAGACGGTAACCGCTGCCGAGGTCGCCGTTTTCCACCAGGGCGCGAAGGCGCTTTTCCGCATCCCCCGTCAAAAGGGTGCCCGTCGGATAGGTAAAATAAGCGTACGCAAGGCGGGCGCTTCTTCCCACCCTGCCTTTGAGCTGATACATCTGCGAAAGCCCGAGCTTATCCGCTTCCACGACGAACAGAGTGTTTGCGTCCGGGACGTCGATGCCGTTTTCAATGATGGTGGTGCAGATCAGGATATCCGCCTGACGGAGATAGAACTTGCGGATGTTTTCCTCCAGCGCGGCGGGGCTCATCTTGCCGTGCCCGACCACCACTTCGGCGGAGGGAAACAGCTCCCTGACCGCGGCGGCAAAGGCGTCCAACCGCGCGATGTTGTTGTAGAGGATAAACACCTGCCCGCCCCGCGTCAGTTCCGCGCCGACCGCCTCTTTGAGCGCTGCGACGGAGTACTCCGCAACCACGGTACGAACCGGCTTCCTGCCTTTGGGCGGGGTGTCGATCACGCTGATGTCACGAATGCCGGAAAGCGCCATGTGCAAGGTGCGCGGGATGGGGGTGGCGGACATGGAAAGCACGTTGATGCTAGTGCGCAGCGCCTTGATCTTCTCCTTGTGCTCCACGCCGAAGCGTTGTTCCTCGTCCAAAATCAACAGACCGATATCGCAAAAATCCACGTCTTTGCCAAGCAGGCGGTGGGTGCCCACAACGACGCCGATGGAGCCGTTGGTAAGCCCGGTCAAAATCTCCTTGGTTTCCTTTTGCGTGCAGAAACGCGTCAAGCAAGCGCACTTGATGCCAAAGGGGGCAAAGCGCTCGGAAAGGGTGCGGAAATGTTGCTCCGCAAGGATGGTGGTGGGGGCGAGGAAGGCGACCTGCTTGCCCGCCAGTACGGTGCGGAAAGCGGCGCGAAGCGCCACTTCGGTTTTGCCGTAGCCGACGTCGCCGCAAAGCAACCTATCCATAACTTTGCCTTTTTCCATATCCTGACGGACGTCCTCGATCGCCGCGATCTGCCCTTCCGTTTCCTCATAGGGGAAACTTTCCTCAAAGGCGCGCATGAGTTCG
>JAGAAA010000021.1 GCA_017615495.1 Clostridia bacterium | reverse complement strand
TCCCCAAGGATCTGACGGCTGTCAAAGAATATTTGATCAAAGACGCGGTCAAAAGCGTATCTTCCGAGAAAAAAGAAACCTACCTTCCTGACGGAGAAGTAAAAAAGCGCGTCGCCCTCGTGGACTTCGGCGCCAAAAGGAACATCCTTCGCAGTTTGCTTTGCCGCGGGTGCGAAGTGGACGTTTATCCCTATTCTTTTAAGGCGGAGGAGGTGCTTTCCGTGGGGTACGACGGCGTGATGCTTTCCAACGGGCCGGGCGACCCGGCGGAAAACGTGGGCGCCATCGCCGAGATTAAAAAACTCATCGGCAACCTCCCCGTGTTCGGTATTTGCTTAGGACATCAGCTTACCGCGCTTGCAATGGGCGGCAAGACGATGAAACTTAAGTACGGTCACCGCGGCGGCAACCGACCCGTCCGCGACCTTAAGGGTACGAGGACTTTTATCACAAGTCAAAACCACGGTTATGCCGTGATCAAGGAGTCGCTTGCAGGCGTCGGAGAGGAGATCTTCGTAAACGCAAACGACGGCAGCAACGAAGGGATGTTCTATCCCGGCAAAAAGTGCTTTACCGTGCAGTTCCATCCCGAGGCGGCGGCAGGCCCCAAAGATACGGGATTTTTGTTCGATCGATTTATCGAAATGACGGAAGGAAAAGAGTATGCCCAGAAATAACGCGATCAAAAAGGTTTTAATGATAGGGTCCGGTCCCATCGTGGTGGGGCAGGCGGCGGAGTTCGATTACGCGGGCGCACAGGCGTGCAGGGTTTTAAAGGAAGAGGGCGTCGACGTCGTCTTGGTCAACTCCAACCCCGCTACCATCATGACGGACAACGCCATGGCAAGCGAAGTTTACCTTGAGCCGCTCAACGTGGAAACGGTGGAGAGGATCATTGAAAAGGAGCGTCCCGACGGCCTCCTCGCGGGTCTCGGCGGACAAACCGGACTCACGATCGCGATGCAACTTGAAAAGCGCAAGTCCTTGAAAAAGTACGGCGTAAAGTTGCTTGGCACCAAGATCTCTTCCATCAAAACGGCGGAGGATAGGGAACTGTTTCGTGACAAAATGAAGGAGATCGGGCAACCCGTGATCCCCTCCGAGATAGCGACCACGGTGGAGGAAGCCGTCAAAGCGGCAAACGACATCGGTTACCCCGTCATCATTCGTCCGGCGTATACCCTCGGCGGTTCGGGCGGCGGCATCGCTCAAAACGAAGAGGAACTCGTCGCCATCGCCAAAAACGGTTTGGACCTCTCACCCATCACGCAAGTTTTGGTGGAGCGTTCCGTTTCGGGCTGGAAGGAGATCGAGTTTGAAACGATGCGCGACTCTCTCGGCAACGTGATCGCCGTTTGTTCGATGGAAAACATTGACCCCGTGGGCGTGCATACCGGCGACTCCATCGTCGTGGCGCCCGCGTTGACCCTTTCGGACAAAGAATATCAAACCTTGCGTTCCGCCGCGCTGGATATCATCTCGGCGATCGGCATCGAGGGCGGTTGCAACTGTCAATTTGCTTTGAACCCCGAAAGCTTTGAATACGCGGTCATCGAGGTCAACCCCCGTGTGTCGCGTTCTTCCGCTTTGGCAAGCAAAGCCAGTGGCTATCCGATCGCAAAGATCACCACCAAGATCGCTCTCGGCTACACTCTTGACGAACTCAAAAACGAAATTACCGGTAAGACCTGCGCTTGCTTTGAGCCGGCGTTGGATTACGTTGCCTTGAAGTTCCCCAAATGGCCCTTTGACAAGTTCGCGGGGGCGTCGCGCAAGCTCGGCACCCAGATGAAGGCGACGGGCGAGGTGATGTCCATCGCGCGTTCCTTTGAGGCGGCTCTTATGAAAGCAGTCAGGGGGGCGGAGATCTCTTTGGATACCTTAAACGCCGCGCCCGTGGATAAGAGGGACGTCAAAGCGCGTTTGTTGGACCAGGACGACAAGCGCATCTTCACGGTGTTTGAGGCGCTCAAAAAAGGCGTCACCATCGAGGAGATCCACGACCTCACCAAAATCGACGAATGGTTTTTGCATAAGCTTCAAAACCTTGTGAACTTTGAAAGCAGGATCGCCGCGGGGCTTTCGGACGAGGATTACCTTCTCGGCAAAAAGCTCGGCTATACCGATAAGGCTCTTACCCGTCTTTCGGGCAGGAAAAACCTCCCCGGCAGAAAGTTCGTCTATAAGACGGTGGATACCTGCGCCGCGGAGTTCTCGGCGGAGACCCCGTACTTCTATTCCACGGCGGACGACGTTTGCGAAGCGCGCGCCATAAAGCGTTCGGGCAAACCCGTCATCATCGTGCTCGGGTCCGGCCCCATCCGTATCGGGCAGGGCATTGAATTCGATTACTCTTCCGTCCATTCGGTTTGGACCTTGAAAAAACTCGGCTACGAAGTGGTCATCATCAACAATAACCCCGAGACCGTTTCCACCGACTACGACACGGCGGATAGGCTTTACTTCGAGCCGCTTACCCCCGAAGACGTGATGAACGTCATCGATGTGGAGAAGCCGGTGGGCGTCGTGGTGGCGTTTGGCGGACAAACGGCGATCAAGCTGACCGAATTTTTGGATAAACAGGGCGTCCGCATCCTCGGCACCAGCGCGGAAGGCATCGACCTCGCCGAAGACAGGGAAAAATTTGACGCCTTGCTCGAAAAACTGGGCATCAAGCGCCCCAAGGGCTTTGCCGTGCACACCGAGGCGGAAGCCATCGCCACGGCGGAAGAGATCGGTTACCCCGTGCTGTTGCGTCCGTCCTACGTGATAGGCGGGCAAAATATGCGTATCGTATATTCGCGCGAAGAGACCGAAAAGTATATGCGCCGCATCTTCCTTGAGGGCGTCAAAAATTCGGTGCTCATCGATAAGTATATGAGCGGCACCGAACTCGAAGTGGACGTGATCTCGGACGGTGAAAACGTTTTGATCCCCGGCGTGATGGAGCACATCGAGCGCGCGGGCGTGCACAGCGGCGATTCCATTGCCGTTTACCCGCCGTATAACCTCAACGACAAGATGATGAAGACCATCGTGGATTCCTCGGTTTCGCTTGCAAAATCGCTTGGCACCAAAGGGCTTGTCAACATTCAGTATTTGATCTACGGCGGTGAACTTTACGTCATCGAGGTCAACCCGAGGGCGTCCAGGACGGTGCCCTATATCAGCAAGATCACCGGCGTGCCGATGGCGGACGTGGCTTCCGAAGTGATGCTTGGCAAAAAATTGACCGAACTGCCGTACGGTACGGGGCTTTACAAGACGCCGCCGTACTACGCGGTCAAAGTGCCGGTCTTCTCCTTTGAAAAACTTTCGGACGTCAACTCCTACTTGGGGCCGGAAATGAAATCCACCGGCGAAGTGTTGGGCCTTGGCGTCACCCTCGAAGAAGCGCTGTTTAAGGGGCTTACCTCGGCGGGGATGGTGGTCAGGACCGAGCGCGGCAGGAAGCAAGGCGTGCTTCTCAGCGCGGATACCCACGATCAAAAGGAGATCGTCGGTCTTGCCAAAAAGTTTGTGGACCTTGGCTTCAAGATCTACGCTACGCCCGAAACGGCGGAAACGGTGAGGAGCCTCGGCGCCGACGTTGCGGTCATCAATTCCATCAAAGAAAAGGGCGGCGCGTACGAGCTGATGGAAAGCAAAAAGATCTCCTACGTGGTCTATACCGGCGCGCTGTCGGATGAAACGACGGAAGATTACATCGCCTTGCACAGAAAGGCTCTTGCGCTTTCGGTGCCGTGCTTCACCTCTTTGGACACCGCAAACGCGCTTACCGACGTGATCAAGGCGCGTTACAACCTCGGCAATACCGAACTTGTGGACATCAACCATATGCGTCAGGAAAAGACCAAGGTCAAGTTCTCCAAAATGGAGGCGACGGGCGACGACTATATCTTCATCGATAACCGCGACGGCAAGATCACTTGCCCGGAATCATTGTGCATCGAACTTTGCAGCCGTCATTACGGCATCGGCGGCTACGGCATCGTCCTCATTGAAAATTCCAAGACTTGCGACGTCAAAATGAGCGTCTACAACAAGGACGGCAGCATGGGCTCGGTCGCGGGCAACTCCATCCGTTCGGTAGGCAAGTTCGTCTATGACGAAGGCATCGTGAACAAGGAAAACATCACGGTGGAAATGGCGGGCAGGGTTTGCGCTCTTACGCTGTACACGCGCTTCGGAAAGGTCAATTACGTTTCGGCGTATATGGGTAAGCCGGCCTTTAAACCGGAAAACGTGCCGTGCTCCTTGGAAGGGGACAACGTTTTCGACCGTCCGTACACGGTGGGCGGGGAAGAATACAACATCACTTGCCTTTCCCTCGGCAACCCGCATTGCGTGGTCTTCGTTCCCTCGGTGGAAGGGGTGGACCTCAAAAAGGTGGGTCCGCTGTTTGAAAACGCCGACATCTTCCCCGAGCGTACCAACACCGAATTCGTGCGCGTGGTCAATGAAAATACGTTGAAGATGCGCGTGTACGAGCGCGGAAACGGCGAGACCTACGCCTGCGGCTCGGGTGCCTGCGCGGCGGTGGTTGCGGCAACGGAACTCGGCTACATCAAAAAGGGCCGCGACATCACGGTAAAGGTCAAAGGCGGCGACCTCCAAGTCAATTATTCGGACGAAGGTTTGACCTTATCCGGCGACACCGTGCTCGTCTACAAGGGCGAATTTGAGTTTTAAAAACAAGGGAAAAGGGCAGGAAAAACCATCCTGCCCGTTTTCTTGTTCGAGATGTCAAATAATTCTGTAAAAATCCGCATTTTGCGGGGGCAATTCGTTTGACATATCGGGGTGGGGGATTTTATAATTGTTAATGTGAAGGGGAAAAGCATTTTTTAGTTTTTCACCCCCTCACGGGCAAATTCGTCGCGGAGGTGTTCTATGACCAAAAAAGTCGGTATAATCATGGGAAGCGACAGCGATCTGCCCATTGTGGAAAAAGCAATCAACACACTCGAAGAATACCAAGTTCCCTTTGAAGTCCACGTTTTCTCCGCGCACAGAACGCCGGAGGAAGCCAGAGATTTTGCCTGTTCGGCAAGGGAAAAGGGCTTCGGTGTGCTCATTGCCGCCGCAGGTATGGCCGCGCACCTTGCCGGCGCCATTGCGGCTAACACCACTCTGCCCGTCATCGGCATACCCATAAAGTCCGCGGGCTTAGGCGGCCTTGACGCGCTGCTCAGCACCGTCCAAATGCCTTCCGGCATTCCGGTTGCGACGGTTGCGGTGGACGGGGGCACAAATGCCGCGATGCTTGCCTTGGAAATTCTGTCCGTGTACGACTGTGCGGTCGCAGAGAAGTTGCAGTCCGCCCGCAGTGCAAACAGAGGAAAGGTTCTGCAAAAGGACAAAGCAGTGTGCGAAAAGTATAATAATGCCAAATAGTGCAACGGTGTAAAGTGCCGTTGCGCTTTTTTTATTACGACAAAAAACGGAGGTTTAAAATTATGCTGGAAAAAACTGAACAACTGTATGAAGGAAAGGCGAAAAAGGTCTTTGCCACCAACGACCCCTCTTTGGTGATCGTCAGCTACAAGGATGACGCCACCGCGTTCAACGGCGCGAAGAAGGGCACCATCGTGGGCAAAGGCGTGGTCAACAACCGCATGAGCAACTTCTTGATGGAAAAGCTTGAGGCGGCGGGCGTGCCCACCCATTTCGTCAAAGAGATCTCCGACCGTGAAACCGTCGTCAAAAAGGTGAGCATCGTGCCCTTGGAGGTCATCGTGCGCAACATCGCCGCCGGCTCTCTTTCCAAGAGGCTCGGCCTTCCCGAAGGCACCCCGATGAAGAGGACGGTCATCGAATATTGCTACAAGTGCGACGCCTTGGACGATCCGATGGTCAACGAGTATCACATCCTTGCGATGGAGTACTGCACCAAGGAAGAGCTTGACACCATCGCGAGCATGGCGCTCAAGATCAACGAATTCCTCAAGAAGTTCTTCGCTTCCATCAAGGTGGAACTCGTGGACTTCAAGCTTGAGTTCGGCAAGACGCAAGACGGCAAGATCGTCCTCGCGGATGAGATCTCGCCCGATACCTGCAGGTTCTGGGATGCCGAAACGCACGAGAAGCTTGATAAGGACCGTTTCCGCAGGGATATGGGCGGCGTGGAAGACGCTTATAAGGAGATGATGAAGCGCGTTCTCGGCTGAGAAGCGCCGTTTAAAGCATTACAAAGGAGTTAGTATGGGAGCATTTTTCGGAGTCGCGTCGAAAAAGGACTGTATCGCAGACGTGTTTTTCGGAACGGACTATCATTCGCACCTCGGCACCAAGTGCGGAGGTATGGCGGCTTTTGACAAAGAGATCGGCTTGCAACGCAAGATACACGACCTTGGCAACGCGCCTTTCCGTCACAAGTTCGAGCATATTTTCAGCGATATGCGCGGGCAGACGGCGATGGGCATCATCAGCGATTACGATCCGCAGCCTTTGATCATTCGCTCGCACCTCGGCGTTTACGCCGTGTGCTTCGTGGGCGTCATCAACAATGCGGAAGCCTTGGTCAAAAAGTATCTGACGGACGGAAAGGGGCACTTTGGCGTCTCTTCGGGCAGCCAAGTCAATATGACGGAACTTTTGGCGGCGCTGATCGACAGCAAGGACAACTTTGCCGACGGCATCGAGTTTGCGCGGCAAAAGATCGAAGGCACGGCGTCCATCCTCATTTTGACCGAGTCCGGCAGCTTGATCGCCGCCCGTGACAAGATGGGTCGTTTGCCCGTCTTGATCGGCAAAAACAAGGACGGATACTGCGTGGCGTTTGAATCTTTCTCCTATCAAAAACTCGGATATAAAGAATTTAAGGAGCTCGGTCCCAACGAGATCGTCGAGGTTACCTCCGACGGTGTAAAAACGCTTGTGCAGCCGGGCAAGGAAATGCGCATCTGCTCCTTCCTTTGGACCTATTACGGTTACCCGACTTCCTCTTACGAGGGCGTCAACGTGGAAGTGATGCGTTGCAAAAACGGCGAGATCATGGCGGAAAGCGACACCAAGAAAGGCAACAACGAAGGTGTCGATTACGTTTGCGGCGTGCCGGATTCGGGCACCCCTCACGCCATCGGTTACGCCAACAAGAGCAAGATACCCTTTGCGCGTCCTTATATTAAATATACGCCCACTTGGTCCCGTAGTTTTATGCCGGTGGAGCAGGTGGATAGAAACCGCATCGCCAGGATGAAGCAGATCCCCGTTAAGGAGCTTATCAAGGGCAAGAGCCTCTTGTTTGTGGACGATTCCATCGTGCGTGGCACCCAGCTCAAAGAGACGGTGGAATTCTTGTATGAAAACGGCGCCAAGTCGGTGCATATGCGTTCCGCTTGCCCGCCCATTATGTTTGGCTGTAAGTATCTCAACTTCAGCCGCGCTACCAGCGATATGGAACTCATCACCCGCCGCATGATCGCGGAACTTGAGGGGAAGCAAGGCTTGAAACACATCGACGAATACAGCGACGCGGAGACCGAGCGCGGCAAGGCGCTCAGAAACGCCATTTGCGAAAAGTTCGGGTTTACCTCGCTGGAATTCCAATCCATCCAAGGCATGATCGACGCCATCGGTATCGATCCTTGCAAGCTGTGCACCTATTGTTGGAACGGCAAAGAATAAAAAGGAGTACAAAATGAAAAGTTTTTCCGAAAGTTACAAAGAAGCGGGCGTAGATATCACCGCCGGCTACAAAGCCGTTGAACTTATGAAAAAGCACGTTGCGCGCACGATGACCGCGGGCGCGACCGACGTCATCGGCGGGTTCGGCGGGTTGTTCTCGCTTGACTTGACCGGTTACAAAGCCCCCGTGCTCGTTTCGGGCACGGACGGCGTGGGCACCAAACTTCGCATCGCTTTCCTGCTTGACAAGCACGACACGGTGGGCATCGATTGCGTGGCGATGTGCGTCAACGACGTCATTTGCTGCGGCGCGAAGCCGTTGTTTTTCCTCGACTATATTGCTTGCGGCAAGAACTATCCCGAAAAGATCGCCGAGATCGTGGCGGGCGTTGCCGAAGGTTGCGTGCAATCGGGCAGCGCTTTGATCGGCGGCGAAACGGCGGAAATGCCCGGCTTTTACCCCGTGGACGAATACGACCTCGCAGGCTTCTCGGTGGGCATCGTGGATAAGAGCAAGGTCATTGACAAAACGCAGATCAAGGAAGGCGACGTACTGATCGCGCTCCCTTCTTCCGGCGTGCATTCCAACGGTTTTTCGCTGGTCAGAAAGGTTTTTGACGTGGAGCATGCGGATCTTTCCGAAAAGCCCGAGATCTTGGGCGGCAAGACCCTTGGCGAGACCCTTCTCACCCCGACGAGGATCTACGTCAAGCCGATGCTTGAACTCTTCAATAACGTTAAGGTAAAGGGCGTTTCGCACATTACGGGCGGCGGCTTTTACGAGAACATTCCCCGGTCCATCCCCGCGGGCTTCGGCGCCATGATCAAAGAATCCGACGTCAAAGTTTTGCCCATCTTCCGTTTGATCGAACAGAGGGGAGGCATCGATCGCAGGGATATGTTCAACACCTTCAACATGGGCGTCGGTATGACCGCCACCGTGGAAGCGAAGGACGTCAACAAAGCCATTTCCATCTTGCGCGACCAAGGCGTGGAAGCCTACGCGCTGGGTGAGATCGTCAAATCCGAAAACGGGGTGACGATATGCTGACGAAGATCAAGATCGCGGTTTTCGTTTCGGGCGGCGGCACAAACCTACAAGCCCTGATCGACGCGGAGAAGAGAGGGGAGATCAAAAGCGGCACTATCGCTTTGGTCCTTTCCGACAAGCCGCAGGCGTACGCTCTTGAAAGGGCAAAAAACGCCGGCATCCCCACCGCGGTATTGGAGCGCAAGGCGTTTGCTTCCCAAGGGGAATACGAAGACGCCATCGCCGCGCTTTTGAAGGAGAAGGGCATCGGGCTCATCGTTCTCGCGAGCTTTATGCGCATCCTCGGCGAAAACTTTACCAAGCGGTTTGATCGCCGCATCATCAACGTGCATCCCTCGTTGATCCCCTCTTTTTGCGGAGAGGGTTTTTACGGGCTCAAGGTGCACGAAGCCGCTTTGGAAAAGGGCGTGAAGGTCACGGGGGCGACGGTGCACTTCGTCAACGAGATCCCCGACGGCGGCGAGATCATTATGCAAAAGGCGGTTTGCGTCCGGCCGGGCGACACGCCGGAAGTTTTGCAAAAAAGAGTTATGCAAGAGGCGGAATGGATCATCCTGCCCCAAGCGACGGAATACGTTTGCAATCAAATGCTGAACAACTGAAAAAGGAGAAACTATGAACAACTACACAATCACGGATATCGGCGAACTTATCAAGGACAACGCGTACGTAGGAAGGGGCATCGTTACGGGGCTCAGCCAAAGCGGCAAGTACGCTTGCGTTGCGTATTTTATCATGGGCAGGAGCGAAAACAGCCGCAACCGCGTGTTTAAGATGGAAGACGGCGCGCTTTTCACCAAGCCTTTTGACGAGAGCAAGGTAAGCGACCCCAGCTTGATCATCTACGCCGCTATGCGCGAATATAAAAAGGATCTTATCGTCACCAACGGCGACCAGACCGACACCATCTTCGACGGATTGAAGGCGGGCAAAAGCTTCTCCGAAGCCTTGCGCGCAAGAAAGTTTGAGCCCGACGCTCCCAACTTTACCCCGCGCATCAGCGCCGTGTTGCACTTTGACAAGACCTTCAGCTACGAAATGAGCATCTTGAAGTCCGCGGACGCAGAGGGCAGCGCTTGCAATCGCTACACCTTCGATTACGAACCCATCAAAGGGCTCGGGCACTTCATTCACACCTACGTCACCGACGGAAACCCGCTTCCCACCTTCCTCGGCGAGCCGGAAAGGGTTTTGATCCCCGACGATCAAAAGGCGTTTACCGAAACGCTGTGGAACAACCTCAACGAAAACAACAAGATCTCTTTGTTCGTCCGCTACGTCGATCTGCAAAGCGGCGAGCACAACGACGTCTTGCTCAACAAAAACGCATAAAGGAGAATAAAATGAACGAAATCGCATTGAAGTACGGCTGCAACCCCAACCAAAAGCCCTCCCGCATCTTTATGGAGGACGGCTCGGATCTTCCGGTCGAAGTGCTTTGCGGCAAACCCGGTTACATCAACTTTTTGGACGCTTTGAACTCTTGGCAACTTGTCAAGGAGATCAAGCAGGCGACGGGGCTTTGCGCGGCGACCTCTTTCAAACACGTTTCTCCCACCTCGGCGGCGGTAGGAAAGATCCTCCCCGCAAAACTCAAGAAGGCTTGCTTCGTGGATGACATCGAAGGTTTGGACGATTCTCCTCTCGCTTGCGCTTACGCTCGCGCCAGGGGTACTGACAGGATGTCCTCCTTTGGCGATTGGATCGCTTTGTCCGACGTTTGCGACCTCACCACCGCAAAGATCATCGCCCGTGAAGTTTCGGACGGCGTGATCGCTCCGGGCTACACCGACGAAGCCTTCGCGCTTCTCAGCACCAAGCGTAAGGGCGCTTACAACATCGTTAAGATCGACCCCTCGTACGTCCCCGCGCCCGTGGAAAGGAAGCAGGTGTTTGGCGTGACCTTCGAGCAGGGTCGCAACAACTTTAAGATCGACCGTGAACTCCTCGGCAACATCGTCACCAAAAACAAAAATTTGCCCGACGACAAGATCACCGATATGATCGTCGCGCTTATCACCTTGAAGTATACCCAATCCAACTCCGTTTGCTTTGCCACGGATGGGCAGGCGATCGGCGTCGGAGCAGGGCAGCAATCCCGTATCCATTGCACGAGGCTTGCGGCAAGCAAGGCAGACCTTTGGTATCTCCGCCAACACGACAAAGTGCTCGGTTTGCAATTCAAGGAAGGTCTTGGCAGACCCGATAAGAACAACGTCATAGACCTCTATCTTTCGGATTACGACAGTCAGGACGTTTTGGGCGACGACGTTTGGCAAAACTACTTTGCCGTCAAGCCCGAGCCCTTTACCCGTGCGGAAAAGGACGCTTACCTCGCCACGCTTTCCGGCGCGGTGCTTGCAAGCGACGCCTTCTTCCCCTTCTCGGACAACATTGAAAAAGCGGCGCGTAGCGGCGTAAGTTACGTTTGCCAGCCGGGCGGTTCTCTCCGTGACGACCTCGTGATCGAGGCGGCGGATAAGCACAATATGGTCATGTGCTTTACCGGAATGCGTCTGTTCCACCATTGATAAAAGGAAAAACAAAATGAAAGTAATGGTCATCGGAGGCGGTGGCAGAGAACACGCCATCATCAGATCGATAAAGAAAAACCCCGCCGTGGAGGAGATATTTGCGCTTCCCGGCAACGGCGGCATCGCATTGGACGCCACCTGCGTGGACGTTGCGGCGAAGGACATCGACGGCATCGTACGTTTTGCCGTGGAAAACAAAATCGACTACGCCGTCGTCGCGCCGGACGACCCCCTCGTGCTTGGCGCGGTGGATAAGCTGAACGAAGTTGGCGTGCCTTGCTTCGGACCCGACGCAAAAGCCGCCATCATCGAAGGAAGCAAAGGCTTCGCCAAAGACTTGATGCGCCGCTACGGCATCCCGACCGCAAAGTACGAGATCTTTACGGAAAAGGAGCCCGCGCTCGCTTACTTAAAGCAAGGCTCTTTCCCCATCGTCATCAAGGCGGACGGCTTGGCGCTCGGCAAGGGCGTGGTCATCGCCGCGACTTTTGAGGAAGCTTCCGCCGCCATCAACGACATGATGACGAAAAAGGTCTTTGGCGATTCGGGCAACACCGTCGTCATCGAAGAGTTCTTGCAGGGGCCGGAGGTTTCCGTCCTTTGCTTCACCGACGGAAAAACGATCGCTCCTATGGTTTCCAGCATGGACCACAAAAGGGCGCTTGATTTTGACCAAGGGCTCAACACCGGCGGCATGGGCACCGTCGCCCCCAACCCCTATTACACCAAAGAGATCGCCGACCGCTGTATGAAGGAGATCTTCCTTCCCACCATCGCGGCGATGAACAAAGAAGGGCGCACCTTTAAAGGTTGCTTGTACTTCGGCTTGATGCTGACGGCAAACGGCCCTAAAGTCATCGAATATAACTGCCGCTTCGGCGACCCCGAAACGCAGGTGGTCTTGCCCCTTTTGAAAAGCGACTTGTTGACCGTGATGCAAGCTTGCACAAACGGCACCCTCGCAAGCCAAAAGGTGGAATTCGAGGACAAAAACGCCTGCTGCGTGATCATGGCGTCAAAGGGCTATCCGCAAGCTTATCAAAAGGGCTTTGAGATCACTCTCCCCAACGACGAACTCATCTTCGTGGCGGGGGCAAAAAAGCAGGACGGCAAGCTCGTTACCTCGGGCGGCAGGGTGCTTGGCGTGACCGCCGTCGCGGGCAGCTTAAAAGAGGCGATCGCCGCGGCGTACGAAAAAGTTAAATCAGTCCGTTTTGAAAACGCATATTACAGAAAAGACATCGGACAAAGAGCGTTGAAAGCGAAGGAGGAATAATGGTTTACCGCGTATACGTAGAGAAAAAGGCAGGGTTGCAAAATCAAGCGGAGGAACTCAAGAAGGAGTGCTCCGAACTTTTGGGCGTCAAGGGACTGACCGGTCTTCGCATCCTCAACCGTTACGACGCCGAAAACTTGTCTGAGGAATTGTTTGAAAGCGCCGTCTTCGGCGTGTTTGCCGAGCCGCAACTCGACAACGTTTACAGAGAACTCCCCAAAGAGGGCGTGATCTTCGCGGTGGAGTATCTTCCCGGTCAATTTGACCAAAGGGCGGATAGCGCGGCGCAATGTATCCAGATCCTCTCCTGCGGGGTAAAACCCGATATTCGCACGGCAAAGGTGTACGTTTTGGAAGGCAACGTTTCCAAAGAGGACGTCGAAGCCGTCAAAAAGCACGTCATCAACCCCGTGGAATCGCGCGAAGCGGATCTTGCGCTTCCTGCGACGCTTGCCACGGAGTACCACATTCCCGAAGCGGTGGCGACGGTCACCGGCTTTTGCGGTTTTGACAAAGCCAAGCTTGAAGCCTTCGGCAAAGAGTTTTCGTTGGCAATGGACCTGGACGACCTCTTGTTCTGCCAAGCGTATTTTGCAAAGGTAGGCAGGGACCCCACCGTCACCGAGATCAAGGTGATCGACACCTATTGGTCCGACCATTGCCGCCACACCACCTTCCTTACCACGGTGGATAGCGTGCGTACCGACGACCCCGTGCTTCAGGCGGCGTATGAAAACTACCTTGCCGGCAGGGAAGAGATCGGTCGCACCAAGCCCGTCAATTTGATGGACATCGGCACCCTCGCCGCAAAAGTGCTTCGCAAAAGAGGTCTTTTGGAAAAATTGGATCAATCGGAAGAGAT
>JAGAAA010000020.1 GCA_017615495.1 Clostridia bacterium | reverse complement strand
AGTGAAGACCATCAAGCACATCACCTCGATTGCCGTGCGTGTTCCGCATCAGGTCTTCGGCATTGCCGATTTTCTTCAAATCGACGGATATTTCAATCAAAACGTGCTGATAATTTCCCCGCCGGGAGCGGGTAAGACCACTCTTTTGAGGGAAATAACTCGCAAACTTTCCAACGCGGGCAAAACGGTGGCCGTATTGGATGAAAGAGGGGAGATCAGCGGGGCAAACGGAACTGAATTTGCCTTAGATCTCGGGCGTAACGCGGACGTTTTGTTCGGCTTTCCAAAAAAGGTCTCATACGACAACGCGCTTCGCGCTCTGGCGCCCGATTATATCGTGACGGACGAGCTTTCCGGCGAAAGGGACGTCGAAGGCGTTTTGCGCGCCTATTTCGGCGGCGTCAAGGTGATTGCAACGTTGCACGGCGGGGAAACGGACGTTTTTCACGGCGCGTTTGAAAAACTCTCCGGCGTCTTTGACCGTTTGATCCTTTTATCGAAAAAACCGCGCGTCGGCACAGTTTTGAAGGACGTGCTTTTATGAATACGGCGTCGATCTTTGCGGGTGTGTGCGCCTTCTTTTCCGCCGCGCTTGTCGGGCTTTGGCTCAAGCGTCGTCTTTTGCGCAAAGCGGCGTTTTACGAAGAGTATTATCGTTACCTTGTTTACGCTTCCGAAAAGATCTCTTACGAGCGGATGCCCGTCGCAGAGATCATGGCGTCCTTCTCCAAAGGAGAAGATTCGGAGTTTTACCGCTTTTTAAAAGGGGAGAACGTTACGGTGCCTCTTTCGGAAAAGGAACTCGCAGAGATCGGAAAATATCTTTCCGAGATCGGTACGACGGACGCGGATACCCAAATCGCGTCGCTGGGCGCAAAGTGCGCGGAACTCAAGCGCTTTTCCGAAGGGCAATGCGCAAAATTCAAAAAAGACGGCGCCTTGTACTTTAAACTTTGCGTGCTTTTGGGCGTGGTTGCGTTTATTTTGATCGTTTAGGAGGGCGTATGGACATCGGTGTGCTGTTTAAGATCGCCGGCATTGGCTTGCTTGCTGCGATCATCAATACCATTTTGCGAAAAAGCGACAAAGAGGAGATCGCCACCATCACAACCCTTGCTTCGTTGGTGATCGTTTTGGTCATCGTGCTGGATATGATCGCGTCGCTGTTTGACAGCATCAAGTCCATCTTCAGTTTGTATTGATATGCAGATCGTCAGAGTGATCGGGGTTGGGCTGATCGGCGCGCTGGTCGCCGGGCTTCTGAGACAGGAAAGATCCGAGCTTTATATCTTTGCGGTCATTGCGGGCGGCGCTCTTATCTTGATCGTCATTCTTTCTTCGCTTGCAGACGTTATCGCGCAATTCGGGATGCTGGTGGGCAAAAGCGGCGTGGACGAATCGCTGTTCGCCGGCGTGCTTAAGATCATCGGCGTCGGGTATATCACCGAGTACGCTTCCGCGCTTTGCGCGGACTACGGCGTAACCAGCATCGCAAACAAACTGCAACTTGCGGGTAAAGTGGCTATCTTTTTTATGACGATGCCCATTTTGTCCGGTCTCGTGGACGTGATCTCTTCAATGTTATGAAAAGGTGTGTCGCGTTGATCTGCGTGTTCTTTTTGCTCCTTTACGGCGGCAGCGTGTTTTGTGCCGTTGCGGAGAGCAAGACCAAAGAAGAGGTGGAAGGTGCCGTCGGGGCGGAGATAGAAAAGTACGTCGATTCGTTGGACCTATCCGACTTTGAAAATTACCTTCAAACCTTGCAAGCCCCCGAGGAACTAAAAGGCGGCGTAAAAGGACTTATCGGTCGCTTTGTAAAAGGGGAGATACCTCTTTCGCTCAAAGGATTGCTCAGTTACGTCGCAAACCAAGCGCTTGGTGCCCTCAGCGGAACGCTCGCAGCGCTTTTGACCGTCGTCATCATTGCGGTAATGAACAGCATTCTGGCGGGGTTGACGTCGGGCTTTGTTAAAAAGCAAACCATTGAGATCGTGCATTACGTTTGTTATACCCTCGTCGTTTCCATCGTGATGGCAAAAGTCGGCGGAGTGGTTTTGGAATGCAAAGCGTTTTGCGGCGGGGTGGAACGCTTTACGCAAGGCGTCTTTCCGCCGCTGATCACCTTGATGAGCGCCCTCGGCGGCAACGTTTCCGCTTCCGTTTACAAGCCGCAACTCGCCGTCTTTTGCATGGTCATCGGAAAAGTGTTCGGTAAGGTGGTTTTGCCGCTGTTTATCGCGTCCATTGCCTTTTGCTTGATCGGTAACCTTTCTTCCGCCGTTAAGATGGACAAGATACAATCCGCCATCCGTTACTGTTCAACTTTGATCGTGACCGCCGTTTTCGGATTGTTTATGACCTATCTGACCGTTGCGGGCATCACGGGCGGTATGGTGGACGGCGTGGGCATCAAAGCGGCAAAATTTGTGCTTTCGGGCTATGTGCCCATCCTCGGCGGGTATTTGTCACAGGGGTTTGACCTCATCAGCGCCGGATGCGTCTTGATCAAAAATTCCATCGGGATGATAGGCATTATCGCGGTGCTGTATATGGTTTTGAAGCCCATCTTGCAGGTCACCGTCTTTTCCTTTGCCTTAAAGATCGTCGCCTCCATCATCCAGCCCATCGGGGACAAGCGTGTTTCGGACTTTTTGTACTCGGTGTCCAACGCGACCAAAATTTTGGTCACCACCATTCTCGGCGCCGGCTTCGTGTTGATATTGACGCTGCTTTTGATGATCGTAACTTGCAACGTGGGGGTGCTATAGTATGGCTGGGTGGATCTTGAGCGTCGTCGGCACGGTGTTGACCGTAACTCTGGCGGAAGTGATGTTGCCCGAAGGGCAAACGGCAAAGTTTATAAAGGGGGTGATCTCGCTTGCTATCATCTACGTGGTGATCGCGCCCATCCCGGCGCTTTTGAGTTCAAAAATCGACATAAATAGTTTTTTTGATTTTTCCTCGTCGAGTTATGAATCCGATGCGTCCTTCATAGGAATTATTAAAGAGGACAAACAGTCCGCTTTGACTGAGGAGATCAACGCGGCGTTTGCGGAAAGGGGGCTGACGGCTTCTTCGATCCGCGTTTTCCTCGACGACAGCTACAACGTCAGGCAAGTGTTTTTAACCACCTCGAAAAGCGACAAGGACGAAGCCTATCGGTTGACGATGATATCTCTCGGGGTAAAGGAGGAAAAAATAGTGGTCAATGAAGTTTTTACGTGACGCAAAAAACAAGATCGCAAACAGCAAACTGATAACAAAGTTAAAAGGGGTAAAAAACCTCGAGATCGTTCTGGCGGTGTTGCTTGCGGCGGTGGCTGTCGTCGCGTACGTGGCGATCAGTGTCGGCGGCGGTGCGAAAAAGTCGGAAACGCAAGTTCAAATGACCGAGGCGGAAGCCCGCGTCGCGGAAGTGATATCAGAGATATCCGGCGTTGGCAAAACGCGCGTGCTCATCACAAACGGTGCGGATAAGTCCGTCGTGGGCGTGGTGGTCGTGGCGGAAGGCGCAAGCAATATGGACAGCCGCGTCAAGATGATCCGCCTCGTGGAGAAAGCCACCGGCGCAACGGTGGATCAAATAGAAATTTTTGAAATGGCAAAGGGAGGATAATACTATGTCGAATAAGAAAAAGATCGTCATCATTTGTTCTATGGTCGTGCTGCTGGTCGCGGCGGCGTACCTGAACGTTTTGATCACCAAAAAGAACACGCAAACGGCGTCGAAGCCCATCGGGGACGAAAACTCTACCGTCGTTTCGTTCTTTACCAGTTACAGAAGTGCGAGGGACGCTTCCAGACAGGAAAGTTTTATGTACTACGATTCCATCATCAATTCAGAGACGGCTTCGGTGGCGGCGATAGCTTCGGCGGAGGATAAGAGGCAGGAACTCGTGGGCTTTACCGAAACGGAACTAGTCTTGGAAGGGCTCATCAAAGCAAAAGGGTTTGAGGACGCCGTCGTCACCATCTCCACCGAAAACGTCAACGCCATCGTAAAAAAGGCGGGCGAACTTGACCAAACGGACGCGGCGCAGATCCTTTCCATCATAACGGCGGAAACGGGCGTCACCGCAAGCAAAGTTATCGTCACGCCGTATTCGGTATGAAACCTCGGGCAACTCTCAATATAGAGTTGCCTTTTTTTGTATTTCAAGAAATATTTTCCGTCTAATCGCTTTCATAATTTGCCGATCGCTTGAAATAATAGTATTGTTATGATATAATTCTAAGCGGAGGAATTATGATAGACGACAACAGATACGAGGACATCATCGCTTCCATTGCCGCCGTCGCCGCTTTTAAAGTCAACGGCGTGGCTTCTCTTTCCGGTGTTGCCGGCATGGAGGGTAAGGCGCAAAAGAAGCAACCAAAGAGCGTTATCGTTACGATGCTAAACGACGACAGGGTCGTAATTGACGTTTACGTCAACGCTTTTTCCGGCGTCACCGTCCCCGACCTCGCTTACGATCTGCAAGAGCGCATCGCGTCCGAGGTGGAAAAGGCTACCAAGTACAAAGTCAAAGCGGTCAACGTCAACGTCGCAGGCGTCGTCTTCAATCAATAACTATGAGCAGAAAAAACGCAAGAGAAACGCTGTATAAGCTCGTCTTTGAATATCTTTTCACCAAAGAGATCAACGAGCAAACGGAGGGGATGCTCCTTTTGGACGCTTCCTTGTCCGACGACGACAAAGATTACATCCGCAAATGCTATCAAGGCATTGCGGCAAACTACGACGAATTGACGGCGCGTATTATCAAATATACCACCGGTTACGCATCCGTGGATAGGTTAGTGAAAGGGGATCTGACCGCGATGCTGATCTCGGCTTACGAATTGGCTTTTTGTCCGGAGATACCTGCAAGCGTATCGATAAGCGAGGCGGTGGAACTTGTTAAGCAGTTTAGCACAAGCAAGAGCAGCGGCTTTGTCAACGGGGTGCTGGCGAGTATCAATAAGGAGGGTAGATAGAATGGGGAAGATCATTGACGGAAAGGCGATTGCTACGGCTTTGCAGGAGCGATTGAAGGAACAAGTCGCATATTTTGCGATGACAGTCGGCAGGAAACCGAAGCTTGCCGTGATCATGGTTGGAGAAGATCCTGCCAGCGCGATCTACGTCCGAAACAAGATCCGCGCTTGCGAAGCGGTGGGTGTTACCTCCGAGGCGTACAAACTTGCGGAATCTACCGAGCCCGCTTATCTTGAAAATCTTATTCGCAAACTCAACGCCGATAACTCGGTGGACGGCATTTTGGTGCAGTTGCCTTTGCCGCTTGGGTTCAATGCGAAAAAGATCATTCCGCTCATCGATCCCAAAAAGGACGTGGACGGCTTCTCTCAAATGAACATCGGTTCTTTGCTCTTGGACGATAAGAAGGGCTTGTATTCCTGCACGCCCCTCGGCATCATGCAACTTATCCTCAGCACGGGGGTGGATCTGACCGGTAAGCACGCAGTGGTGGTCGGTAGGTCCAACGAAGTTGGAAAGCCGGTGGCTTTGATGCTTTTGCAACACAACGCCACGGTCACCATCTGCCACAGCAAAACCAAGGATCTTGGGGAATTTACCCGCACGGCGGACGTTTTGGTCGTTGCCGTCGGTCAAAAGAAACTCATCAAAGGCGATATGGTAAAAGATGGCGCGGTAGTCATCGACGTAGGTATCAACTGCGATGAGAACGGTAAGCTTTGCGGCGACGTTGATTTTGAGTCGGTCGAGCCCAAGGCAAGCTTCATCACTCCGGTGCCGGGCGGCGTCGGTCCGATGACCATCGCCATGTTGATGGCAAACACTTTGAAAGCTGCAAAAGGGAATGTTCAATAAGACACTTTCGGTAGAAGAACTAAACGGATATATCCATTCCATCTTCAACGCGGAGGAAATGCTGTTAGGCGTCTCCGTTTTCGGTGAAGTATCCGGTTTTAAAATCAGCGGCGCGCACGCCTATTTTACGATAAAAGGGCGTGACGCCGCTATTCCTTGTACGCTGTTTAATTTTCGTAGGACGTACGCCCCCAAAGACGGCGAAAGCGTGATCGTGAAGGGCTCGCCCGATTTTTACGTTAAGACGGGAAAACTTTCCTTCAACGTGGTTTCGGTCCAGCCCGTGGGCATCGGCGACTTACACGCGCAATACGAGCGCCTAAAGGCGGAGCTTCAAAAGGAAGGCGTTTTTGCGCCCGAACACAAAAAGGCCATCCCCGCCTTTTGCAAAGACGTTTGCGTGATCACCAGCAAGACCGGCGCGGTCATCCGCGATATTTACCGCACGACTAGGAACGTTAATAGATCCATCAACTTGCACGTTTTTAACGTGCGCGTGCAGGGCGAAGGGGCGGAAACGGAGATCGTCCACGCCATCAAAGCGGTGGACGGTAAGTTTGACGCCATCATCATCGCCCGTGGCGGCGGTTCGTTAGAGGACCTTGCGCCGTTCAACACCGAATGCCTTGCCCGTGCCATTTACGACGCGGAGACCCCTATTATTTCCGCCGTTGGGCACGAAACCGATTTCACTATCTGCGACTTTGCCGCGGATGCTCGCGCGGCAACCCCAACGGCAGCGGCGCATTTGGTCGCATTCGACGAAAACAAGATCATCGGCGACGTCTTTGACGTGCTGACCAAAATGGGCGTTACGCTCCAAGATAGGGCAAAGTCCGGGGAGCGCGACCTCTCTATTTTGATAAAGACCCTCACCCATTCGGCAACATTGCTTACCGAAAAGGCTGCCGGTGGCTTAAAAGTCGGGTTGAACGAACTGAAAAACGCGTCCAAAAACTATCTTGCCGCAAAAGACGCTACGCTTGAAAAGGCTTTGATCGTTTACAACGCGGCAAACCCCCTCAGCATTTTGGAAAAAGGGTACTTTGGCGCAACCAAAGGGGGCAAACGCGTGGCGTCCACAGAGGACGTTGCGGTCGGCGACGACCTCACTTTGATCGCCAAAGACGGCAAAATCTATACGAAGGTAAAGGAGATAACAAAATGACCTTTGAAGAAATTTTAAGTGAATTATCTGAGATTTCCGCTTCGCTTGAAAACGCTTCTCTTCCTTTGGAAGAGGGCATCGCGATCTACGGCAAAGGATTGGAGCTTGCGAAGAAGGCGATAGCCACCTTGAAGGATGCGAAAGGCAAGATCACCCTTTTGACGGACGAACTTGGAAAACTTGCCGAAACCACGTTTGAGGTAGAGGGCGATGATTGAAGAAGTACTGAAGAAGTTTGCCGAAAAATTCAACGCCGATCTTGAAAAAGAGATGAACGCGCTCCGCGGCGGGGCTCTCGTTTCCGCCATGCGTTACGCCGTGCTGGGCGGGGGCAAAAGGCTCCGTCCCTTCTTGGTGCTCGT
>JAGAAA010000131.1 GCA_017615495.1 Clostridia bacterium | reverse complement strand
GAATCAGGTGTTTATCCCGGGCGGTGACTTCCTTTTGGAAGAAGGCGATCACGTTTACATCGCCGCGCAGGAAAAGGATCTTCTTGATCTTTCCAAAAAGATCAACGTCTTCAAACAAAAAGCAAAGTCCGTCATCATCGTGGGCGGCGGTAGGATCGCTTACTATCTTGCGAAAGCCCTTCTCGCCGACGGCGTGAAGGTCAAAATCATCGAGATCGACGAGGATAGATGCCGCGAGCTTGACGAGGAGCTCACCAAAGCCACCGTGATCTGCGCGGACGGCACCGAACCCAACGTTCTGGAAGAAGAAGGCGTCAAGAGCGCCGACGCGTTCGTAGCGCTTACCGGCGTGGATGAAGAAAACGCCGTCATCTCGCTGTTTGCCGCCTCTCTCGGGGACATCAAGGTGATCACCAAGATCTCCTCTCCCCCGCTTGCCAAGATGGTCTTGAAGCTCGGCTTGGACAGCGTCATCGCCCCGCGTGAAGTTATCACCGACCAATTGATCCGCTTCGTGCGCGCGCAACAAACGGATGACGAACAAGGCATCAACGCCCTTTACCGCATCCACGACAAAGCGGAAGCCATCGAGTTTACCGTTCAGCCCGATTTCCCCGGGGTGAACGTCCCCTTGAAGTCCTTGCGTCTTAAAAAGAACGTGTTGCTTTGCGGCGTGGTCCGCGGCAACGAATTCATCCTTCCTTCCGGGGATACCTCTCTTTGCGTTCACGACAAAGTTCTCGTCGTGACGGGCGTCAAACAGGTGACCGAACTCGACCAGATCTTAAAGTAATATGAATTGGAAAGCCGTCGTCAAAATTCTCGGAAAACTCTTTCTTGCGGAAGCAGCGATGCTGCTCCTCCCTATCATCGTCGCAGGCGTATATAACGAGAGCACGTATTGGGGCTTTTTGCTCCCCATTATCATTTTGATCTGCCTCAGCATCCCCACTTACTTCCTCCCCGCGGAGGGCGAAGAAAAAAAGATCTACGCAAAAGAGGGGTTTGCCATCGTGGCGTTCGCTTGGCTTGCGATGTCCGTCATCGGCGCCCTTCCCTACGTGGTGACGAAAGCCATCCCCAACTATTTTGACGCTTTGTTTGAAACCATTTCCGGTTTTACCACGACGGGCGCTTCCGTCCTCTCCGACGTGGAAAGCCTGCCCAAGAGCATCCTCTTCTGGCGCAGCTTCACCAACTGGATCGGCGGCATGGGCGTTTTGGTCTTTTTGCTTGCCGTTTTGCCCAAGGAAAACAGCGGTATCATGCACGCCTTCCGTGCGGAAGCCACCGGTCCGAACGTGGGCAAGTTGACCTCCAAGATGGGGCGCACCGCGCGCATTTTGTACGCGATCTATTTTGCTTTGACCGTGATCGAAATGATCTTCCTTCTTTTCAAGATCCCTGCCTTCGACGCCGTCACGACGGCGCTTGCCAACGCAGGCACGGGCGGCTTCAGCGTAAGAAACGCAAGCATCGGTTCCTACGGCAGCCTTTACGTCGAAGTCGTGGTCACGGTGTTTATGTTCCTCTTCTCCGTCAATTTCAACCTTTATTACCTGATCTTGACGGGCAACGTGTTAAAGGCGCTCAAGAGCGAGGAGGCAATCTCCTTCGTTTTGATGGTGGTGCTTGCCATCTTTGCGATCGCAGCCAACGTCTTCTATTCCGCCGCAACGGCGATCACCTCCTTCGGGACTGCGATGCGTTACTCCTCCTTCCAGGTGCTTTCCTTGGCGTCCACGACGGGCTTCTCCTCCATCGACTATAATTCTTGGCCCACCCTTTCCAAGGGCATCTTGCTCTTCTTGATGATCACGGGCGGTATGGCGGGCAGCACCGCCGGCGGCATTAAGATGTCGCGTTTCTTGATCTTGGTCAAATCCACCGCCGCGGATATCCGCAAGATGGTGCACCCGCGCGAAGTGGTCACGGTCAAGTTCGAGCGCGAGCCCGTGCAACAAGCCACCATCAACAACGTCCGCGTTTACTTCGTAACTTGGGTGGCGATCTTGATCATTGCCGGTCTTTTGATTTCCATCGAAACGTACGGCGACTTCCTTACCAACTTTTCCGCTTCACTTTCTTGCGTGAGCAACATCGGTCCCGGCTTCAACCTCGTAGGCCCCGCGGCAAACTTTGCGGGCTACTCCGCCTTCTCCAAGGTGGTTTTGTCCCTTGAAATGTTGTTTGGCAGGTTGGAGATCTTCCCCCTGATGGTTCTCTTCTCCCCCGCAACCTACAACAAATAGTTTGCATAAAGGCGCATCTGCGTCGTTTCTGTCTTCGGCGCGGCGAAATCACGTACAAAGAGTACGCTCATTCACCACGCCTCGCCGAGCCTGGCATCTACACTTTTCTCCAAACCATTTTAGAGGATATATGCCCCATATATGGGGCTTTTTTATTTCCTCACCTTTTATGCGTATTGGACAATGGTCATTCCTGCTTGGATTCCCGCGGTGGCATAGGTCACCGCAGCGGCGGAACGGTTGATAAGTTGCAAGGTGGTCGGTATCGACGCAACGTTCACGATCGCCGTCCCGAAGATCTGCCCGCCGCCGATATCGGAATAAGAAGTTTGCACGTCGCTTCCCCCCGCTGACGTTGCGAAGGAAAGGCTCGCGGCGGTTTGCGCGTTTTCAACGCCTAACCACCAATTGACGAGGTAAGTCCCCGCCCTGTTGATGGTCACCGTGCCGCTACTTGGCGCATACGCTACGCCCAGCGTGTTGTTTAGGTTTACCGTGTCAAAAGGCACGGCGGCGCCGGGGTCCACCGTCCCCGCCGAGCTTCCCACCAAGGAAAGTTGCATTCCGCGCAGTTTTGCGGGTTGTACGGGGATGACGGGCGGTTGCGGCGCCGGGAAAGGCGCGGGCATGCCGCAACGGCTGTATCCGCAGCACGGAGAGAAAAGATTATTACAACATCCAAACATGATATCCTCCTTTTTGGCAAGAAACGTCCTTCCCTGCCACATACCAAGAAGGTATGTATCTCTCCCCTTTCAGTATATTTTGACAAAATTGCGTTTGTGCGAGAGTTTTGCTTTAAAACATGTTATACTATGAGTAGAATAAAAGGCGGTAAAAACAAATGAAGGTCAGATTCAACGAAAACAAAGAGATCGTAGATATCGTCAAGCAAGGCTTAAAGGAATCGGGCGGGTACTGCCCCTGCCGGCGCGAGCGCACCCCCGACACCATTTGCATGTGCAAAGAATTCCGCGATCAGATCGCCGACCCCGATTACGAAGGCTATTGCCATTGCATGCTGTATTACAAAGAAAAATAAGGCTAACAAAAAAGGTTGCG
>JAGAAA010000130.1 GCA_017615495.1 Clostridia bacterium | reverse complement strand
CATCCCGACGGCTTAGTGCTGTCGGGATTTTTTTGTATATTCAAGGGACGGCGGTAATACAATGCTTTATGAACCTCCTTTTCTTTTTGCTCTTTTTCGCAAGCGTCGTTTGGATGTTGTTTACCGATCCTGCGGGGGCGGTTTCGGCGGCGCTTGCCGGCGCGGAAAACGCGGTGACCGTTTCCGTCAAGATGCTTGCGGTCTACGCTTTGTGGCTGGGCATTCTCGGCGTGATGCGGAAAAACGGGGTGGCGGAGTTTCTCTCCCGCTTGTTCCACCCCCTCACGAAGCGGCTTTTTAAGGGGGAAAGGGCGGAAACGCACTCTCTTATCTCGCAAAACCTCGCGGCAAATTTTTTGGGGATTGGTAGCGCGGCAACCCCTCTTGGCATTGATGCGGTGCGGCTGATGCAAGGGGAGCAAACGGACGCCACCGACAACACGGTTTTGTTCATCGTCATCAATGCTTGCGGCGTGCAACTTTTGCCCGCCACCGTCATCGCTCTTCGCGCGCAGGCGGGGAGCGCCGCTCCCGCGGATGTCCTCACCCCCACCGTCATTTCCACCCTCGTCACCGCCGCCATCGGGGTCACATTGTGTTTTTTAAAAAGAAGCGCGCGCGGGAAGGGGCAGGGCAAGTGAGCGCCTATATCCTTCCCGCCTTTATCGCGCTCAATTTTTTGATCGCCGCGATTCGTCGCGTGCCCGTCTTCGACGCTTTTATCGAGGGGGCAAAGGGGGCGGTGCGTCTTGCCGCGGAGATCTTTCCGTACCTTGCCGCGGTGCTGATCGCGGTGTCGCTGTTTAAGCAAAGCGGGCTTTCGCTTCTTTTGGCAAAAGCGGCGGCGCCCATTTTCCGTTTTTTTGGCATTCCGCCCGAACTGACCGAACTCATCGTCGTCCGACCGATGAGCGGCAGCGGTAGCATCGGCTTGCTTTCGGAGGTTTACCGCACTTACGGCGCGGATAGTTACGCCGCGCGGGCGGCAAGCGTGATCGTCGGTTCCAGCGAAACGGTCTTTTACGTGGCGGCGCTGTACGGCGGGGGCAGAGTGAAAAGGTACAAAGGCGCGCTTTTGATCTCCCTCATCGCCACCTTTGCGGGCACGGTGATCTCCTGCTTGCTTTGCCGCCTGATGTGAATAAAGTTACAAAAAGCGTCAAAAATCCTTTTATCAAACAAAAAGGAGGATAATATATGAAATATTATCACACCGGCGAAAAGCCCGGCGACGGCACCTACAGTTGCACCAATTGCGGCACCAACGTGACTCTCGGTAAGAACGACAAAGTTCCGCCTTGTCCGAAGTGCACCAATACGTCTTTTACCAAAGAGTAATCGTACCCGCGCCCTGCGGGATACATAGGGCGAGGTGTAGCGGCACATATGCTTCGCTTTTTACCTCATCTTCGGGCATTACGTACAAGGAGTACGCTCAACCCGCATCTTCGGTGTGCGCTCGTCTCTGTACCACTCTCCATCGCCCATCCTGTTTTTTTTGTTATAAAAAATTTGTTATCTTCTTTTTGAACCTAAAAACGTTAGACAGCAAGATATTATTCGTGCTATTATGATAGCGTTCCCGAACGGGTTTATAGAGATGTTCCTTGCTTAACCATCTCTGATAAAAAACAAGGAGGTCACACAAGTGACAAAAGTTAAAGCGTTTTTTACGGAAATCAAAATTTTACTCAGAAGCATTCCTTCCCTGATCACAGCGCTTTTCGTGACGGCGGTGGTGTCGATGAACTTGCTTGCCAACAAAAGCATCGATACGGGCACGACTTGGCTTGCCTTGGATTGCGGCATTATTTTCTCCTGGCTGGTCTTCTTGCTGATGGACGTCACCACCAAGCGTTTTGGCGTCAGGGCGGCAAACGTTCTTTCCATCGTGGCGCTCGTTGTCAACCTCTTTTTCTCCGCCTTTTATATTGCGGCGTCCTATATCCCCGGCATTTGGTCGCAAAGCTTCGTGGAGGGCTCGGAGGGGGTCATCAACTTTGCTTTGGACGGCACGTTCCGTTCCTCGTGGTTTGTTATCTTGGGTAGTTCGGTAGCCTTCGTTGCCTCGGCGTTTTTGAACAACTTTTTGAACGTAATGTTCGGAAAAATGTTAAAAAACAAGGGTTTCTTGGCGTTCTCGGTCAGCTGCTACGCTTCCACCGTGATCGCGCAGTTTTTGGATAACATACTTTTCGCCTTCATCGTCAGTTATCATTTCTTCGGATGGACGCCTTTGCAATGCGTTACCTGCGCGGCGACGGGCGCTGTGGCGGAGCTTGTTTTTGAGGTCGTGTTCTCGCCGGTTGGGTATCGCGTGGTAAACCGGATGAAGGAAGAGGGCGTCGGGCAGCAATACCTTGATTACCTTGCGGCAAAAAAGGAGGCAAAAGCATGAAAGCGTTGATCACCGGAGCGTCGGGCGGCATTGGCGCCGCCATCGTAAAAAAGTTTCTTTCCTGCGGGTTTGAAGTGGTGGGCATCGATACCCAGCCCGCCGTGGTTTCGGACAAAAATTACACGCACTTCACTGCGGACGTTACGGGGGACCTCCCCGACGTCAAGGACATTAATGTCCTTGTAACGGCGGCGGGCATCCAATCCGAGGGCTTTGACGCCATTGACGTAAACCTCAAGGGAGTCATCCGCGTGGTGGAAAAATACGCTTTCACCCCCGCCATCCGCGCCGTGGTCAACGTGGCTTCGGCAAGCGCAAGGACGGGCTCGGAATTCCCCGTCTATACGGCAAGCAAAGGCGGCGTGGTCACCTACACAAAGAACGTTGCTTTGCGCCTTGGCGCCTATGGCGCCACTTGTAACAGCCTTTCCCCGGGCGGGGTGATGACTTCCTCCAACGACCCGGTCATCAAGGATAAAAAGCTCTTTAAGGAAGCTTTGGCGGAATCCGTCCTCGGCAAGTGGGCGGAACCCGAAGAAATTGCCGAATGGGCATACTTCCTGGCGGTGGTCAATAAGAGTATGACGGGGGAAGACCTGTTCGTAGATAATGGAGAGATGTTAAAATCCAATTTTATCTGGCCTAAACAAGGCTGAAAACGCAGTTTTAAAAATCTTTTGCAATTGTTACGACAGCGGAGAGTGGCGCAGAGGCGAGCGCACACCGAAGAGGCGGGTCTGAGCGTACTCATTGTACGTGATGCCCGACGATGAGGTAAGAAGCGACGAATATGCACCGCTATGCGCTGTCGTGCTTTATTTTGCTTGACAGCAAAAAATATAAAATTATATAATTTTACGGTCAAAACAAAGAAAGAAGAAGGACTGAAAATGATCAGAAAGGATTTACGAAACATTGCGATCATCGCGCACGTCGATCACGGCAAGACCACCCTCGTTGACGAAATGCTCAAGCAGGGCGGTATTTTCCGTTCCAACCAGCACGTGGACGAGCGCGTTATGGACAGCGGTGACCTTGAGCGTGAGCGTGGCATCACCATCCTTGCCAAAAACACCGCCGCTTATTACAAGGACGTCAAGATCAACATCATCGACACCCCGGGCCACGCCGATTTCTCCGGTGAGGTGGAACGCGTTTTGAAGATGGTTTCGGGCGTACTGCTTTTGGTGGACGCCGTCGAGGGCCCCATGCCGCAGACTCGCTTCGTTTTGCAAAAGGCGTTGGAGCTTGGGCACAAGATCATCGTTTGCGTCAACAAAGTTGACCGTCCCGATGCCGAACCCAAGCGCGTGGTGGACGAAGTTTTGGAACTGATGATGGACCTCAACGCGGATGACGCGCAGCTTGATTCCCCCATCGTATACTGCAGCGGCAGGAACGGCACGTCCTCCATGACCGTGGAACAAAAGCCCGACCTCACTGATTTGTTTGAAACCATCGTCAACTATATCGACCCGCCCGAGGGGGACGAAAACGCTCCCTTTCAGGTGCTCGTTTCCTCCATCGACTACAACGATTACGTCGGTAGGATCGGCATCGGTAGGGTGGAGCGCGGCTCCTTGAAGGTGGGGCAGGACGCCGTGATCGCCTCCTTCCACGGGGACTTCACCCCCTATAAGACCCGCATCGTCACCTTGATGCAGATCGACGGCTTGAAGCGCGTCAACGTGGATAGCGCCAAAGTTGGCGACATCATCTGCTTCAGCGGCAGTGAAAACGTCACCATCGGCGACACCCTTTGCGCGGTGGATAAGGTGGAGCCCATCCCCTTTATGAAGATAGGCGAGCCCACCCTCGAGATGCGCTTTATGGTAAACGATTCCCCCTTTGCGGGCAGGGAAGGCAAATTCGTCACCACCCGCCACCTGCGCGATAGGTTATATCGCGAACTTTTGAAGGACGTTTCCCTCCGCGTGGAGGATACCGAAAACACCGATACCTTCCTCGTTAAGGGCCGCGGTGAAATGCACCTTTCCGTTTTGATCGAAACCATGCGCCGCGAAGGCTATGAATTCGCAGTCTCTATGCCTAAGGTTTTGTACCAGTACGAAAACGGCAAGAAACTCGAGCCCGTGGAGCAGGTCATCGTAGACGTGCCGGAAACGGCAGTCGGCGCTGTGATGGAAAAACTCGGCAGCCGCAGGGGTGAACTCATTACGATGCACCCGACGGGCGACCGCATCCGCTTGGAATTCAAGATGCCGGCGCGCGGTATGATCGGCTATAAAAACGAATTTTTGACCGACACCAAGGGGGAAGGCGTTTTGAACACCATCTTCCTCGGCTACGAGGAATACAAGGGCGACATCCAAATGCGCAACTTCGGCTCCCTCGTCGCGTACGAAACGGGCGAAGCGGTAACTTACGGCTTGTTCAACGCGCAGGATAGGGGCCCCCTCTTCGTAGGGCCGGGCACCCCCGTCTACGAAGGTATGGTGGTAGGCTATACCCCCAAGTCGGACGACATCGTGGTAAACGTTTGCAAAAAGAAGCACATCACCAACATGCGCGCGGCGGGCAGCGACGAAGCGTTGCGCCTGACCCCCGTCAAGAGGATGAGCCTCGAAGAATACATCGAGTTCCTCGGTGATGACGAACTTTTGGAAGTCACCCCCAAGTCCCTCCGCGTAAGAAAGGTGATCATGAGCAATATGTACCGCGCGAAGGACAACTTCAAAAAGAAGAACGCGGCGGAGTGATGAAGCGCGTCTTCGTTTCTATCGGCGGGGGAGAGATCCGCAACAAAACCACCGAGGCGATCGATGCTTATATCGCCTCCGTCGCCAAAAGCCGCATCACGGACGGCAGGCGAGGTTACGCTCTCTTTTTCCCCACCGCAAGCCACGATAGCAACCCTTATTTTAATAGTTTCAGAAAGACGTACACCTCCCTTTTCGATATGAAAAGCGACGTTGCCATTTTGACCAAGGGCTTGATGACCTTGGAGCACGTGGCGGAAAAGATACAAAAGGCGGACGTCATTTACGTGGGCGGCGGCGACACCTTGTACTTAATGCAAGTTTGGCGCGAGACCGGCATCGACAAATTGGTTTGGGAAGCGTATCAGCGCGGCGCGGTGCTTGCGGGGCTTTCCGCCGGAGCCATCCTTTGGTTTGAAGATATCTACACCGATTCCTTGGTAGAAGGGGAGTTCGCCCCCTATAAGGGCATGGGCAAGATCCCCGGCGCGGCAACGCCGCACTACAATCAACGCGTCGAATTTGACGACGTGGCAGTCAAAGAGGGCTTCCCGCTCTCCTACGCCATTGAGGACAACGCAGCCGTGGTGTTTGAGGACGAAGTCCCCGTCGGCGCCCTCTCCTCGGGCGGCAACGCCTACCGTCTGCTGTTAAAAGACGGCAAGATCGAGCGAGAAAAAATAGAACTGATAAAAAAATAAGCAAAATAAAAATCCCGAAGCAAGGCGCTTCGGGATCTCTTTTTTAATGGGGTCAACCCAACTTTTCAAACTTTCTCGTGCCGGTG
>JAGAAA010000129.1 GCA_017615495.1 Clostridia bacterium | reverse complement strand
TTCGGATACCGCGGTAGGCGATACCATCACCCTTGCCGAGGGTGGCACCAAAGAGCCTTTCCCCGGCTATAAAGCGGTAAAACCGGTGGTTTTTGCGGGTATTTTCCCCGCGGACGGCAGCAAGTATACCGAACTTAGGGAGGCGCTTGAGAAGTTAAAGCTCAACGACGCTTCGCTGTTTTTCGAGCCGGACGTCTCCGCCGCGCTCGGTTTTGGCTTCCGCTGCGGCTTCCTCGGGCTTTTGCATATGGAGGTCATCGAGGAGCGGTTGGAGCGCGAGTTCAACATCGACCTCGTCACCACGGCGCCCAGCGTTTCGTACAAGGTTTATAAGCACGGCGGCGAAGTTTTGAACGTGGATAATCCGTCACACTTGCCGTCGCCTTCCGAAATCGATTATATGGAGGAACCCATCGTGCGCGCGACGCTGTTTACGCCGCCCGAGTACGTCGGACCCATTATGGAACTTTGCCAAGGCAAACGTGGCACCTTCCTCGATATGAGTTACGTGGATACTTCCCGTGCCAAACTGACCTACGACATTCCCCTTGCGGAGATCGTCTACGATTTCTTTGACGACCTCAAATCGCGCACGCGCGGTTACGCAAGCATGGATTACGAGATCATCGGCTTCCATAAGAGCGAGCTCGTCAAATTGGATATCATGCTCAACGGCGAGGTTTGCGACGCGCTTTCCCTGATCGTGCACAAGGACGACGCTTACGGCAGGGGCAGGGGCATTGCGGAGAAGTTGAAGGAAGTTATCCCGCGGCAAATGTTTGAAATTCCCATCCAGGCTTGCGTGGGCGGCAAGGTGATCGCGCGCGAAACGGTCAAAGCGATGCGCAAGGACGTTCTTGCCAAGTGTTACGGCGGCGATATCACGCGTAAGAAAAAGCTTCTCGAGAAGCAAAAAGAAGGCAAAAAGCGCATGCGTCAGGTGGGAAGCGTTTCCCTCCCCAGCGAGGCGTTTATGTCCATTTTGAAGCGGTGAAAGACTTATCCCGCGACTTTTCCCTCTATATCCACATCCCGTTTTGCGTGTCAAAATGCGCGTATTGCGATTTTTTGTCTTTTGCCGACCGTAGTTGCATGGCAAAGTATTTTGTCGCTTTGTGTGAGGAAATAAAGGCAAAAGGGAAGGGGGTCAAAGCGCCCGTGGATCATATCTACGTCGGGGGCGGCACCCCTTCGCTTGCCTACGAGTATTTTCCGGCGTTGAAAAAGGCGATAGACGGGTCGTTTACCCTGCGCGCGGATGCGGAAATATCTATGGAATGCAATCCGGAGAGCGTCACGCCCGCCTTCGTTGCCGCCGCAAAAGCCTTTGGCGTAAATCGCGTGAGCCTCGGCGTGCAAACCTTGTCCGATCCGCTTTTAAAGACGATCGGAAGGGCGCACGATCGAAAGACCGCGCTTGCCGCGCTGGATCTCTTAACGAGGAACTTTTCCTCAGTCAACGCCGACGTGATGGTCGGGCTCCCGGGGCAGACAAAAGAAGACGTTACGGAAACGCTGAACGTTTTGACTTCCTATCCCATCAATCATATTTCCTGCTATAGCTTGATCTTGGAAGAAGGGACGCCCTTGTTTGCCGCGGCGGAAAGGGGAGAATTTGCGGTAGACGACGATTTTGCCGTTGACCTCTATGATCTTGCCTGCGAAAAACTGAAAAAGGCGGGCTTTTGTCGTTACGAGATCAGTAACTTTTGCAAGAATGGCGCCGTTTGCGGCTACAATCTTTCGGTTTGGCAATACGGCGAGTACCTCGGCTTGGGGCTGGGCGCCTCGTCCTTTTTGCGCTCGAAAAGCTTGCGCTTGAAAAACACCAAAGAAACGTCCGTCTACCTGTCGTCAAACGGCTCGGCGGGGCAAACGGTGGAGCAGGTCTCGAAAGAAGAGCAGGTCAAGGAATTCGTGATGCTTGGTTTGCGCCTCGAAGAAGGGATGGATCTTGCCGTTTTTAAGCAAATTTTCGGCTTCGACTTCTTGGAAAAGTATGCGGAACGGGTCAAAAAACTTGAAAAAACCCTTGTCGTGACCCCCTCGCGCATCGCCATTGCGCCTGAATATTTTTACGTTTCCAACACCATTATACAAGAACTTATCTTTTGATCTTTTTTACCTTATTTATCCTTATCTTGTTACGTTATAATCTATAGATTATAGGAGACCTCTTTCTTTTGCCGTTTTGCGGAATTTTTTTTGAAAATTTTTTGAAATTATGGCATAAAACTCTTGACAGGGACACATAATAGGATTACAATGTTAGCAGTCAGAGGTTGAGAGTGCTAACAATCAGGAATGATGAGTGCTAACAACCCGATAAGGAGGTCTGTATGGAACTGTCGAGTAGAAAGAGAAAGATCCTCGGTTTGCTTGTCGAGCGCTATATCAAGACCGCCGAACCCGTGTCCAGCGGAGAGATCAAAACCCTTTACGGAGAAGACATCAGCTCGGCGACCATTCGTAGCGAACTTGCTTCGCTTGAGGAACTTGGGTACCTCGTGCAACCCCACGTATCCGCCGGTCGCATTCCGACCGAAGCCGCTTACAAGCTTTACGTTGAAAACGTGCTTGCCGGCGAAAAGAAGGAGATCCGCGTGGCGGGCGTCAGGGATTACCTCGGTAAAAAGATCGTGGAGATCGAAGACGTGGTGCGCAACACCGCTCGCGTCATCAGCGACGCCACCAATTACACCAGCGTCATCGTCATCAAAAACACCGACGACATCCGCATCCGCGAGGTAAAGCTCGTTGAGGTGGACGCGGGCAAAGCGCTCGTGGTCATCATCACGGACAGCGGCGTTATTAAGGATAACATCATCGAGATCCCCGTCAATATGGGCAGCGGTTACGTAGCCGCGGCAAACAGCGTGGTGAACGACTTGTTCGCCGATAAGACCTTGCGTGACGTCAAAAACGCCAGCGCTTCGATCGACGACGAGATGATGCAGTATCACGACATTTTCGATAAGATCATCAAGCTCTTGGAAGAATATGCTTCCGGCAGACACAACAAAGTGTTTGTGGAAGGCACGAGCAAGATGTTCCAGCATCCCGAGTTTTCCGAGATCGACAACGCACGCGACTTTATCCGCTTGCTGGACGAGAAAGATAAGCTTGGCGAGCTGATGACCAACGACGGCGATATCGAGCTTTCCGTCAGGATCGGCAAGCCGGACGGCCTGGAGGGCAATTGCTCCATGGTCACCGCGCGTTACTCGATCGGCGGGGCGGAGATAGGCAAAGCCGGCGTGATAGGGCCCGAAAGAATGGATTATGACAAGGTCGTAAGCGTGCTCCATTACATCCAAAAGGTGTTCAACGGAGAGGAAGCGCCCGACGACGATAATAATAAGGAGAAGAAAAATGGCGAAATCCGCACACGAGAATAAAAAGAAGACAACCCAGCCGGAAGAAGTCGTTTCTTTCGATACGGAAGAGTTGATCCGTGAAGAGAAGCCCAAGACGAACCCCGAAGTGGAAGCGTTGAAGAGCGAACTCAAAACGGAAAAGGACAATTACCTGAGACTTCGCGCCGATTACGAAAACTTCCGCAGAAGAAACCAGGAAGCAACGGTGTCGGCAAGACGGGACGGCATGGCAAACGCGGTGGAGGCTATCCTCCCGGCGATGGATTCCATCGATAGAGCGCTTGGCATCTGCACCGACGAGAAGTCAAAGGAAGGCTTGCTGCTTATCAAAAAGCAGATCGAAACTTCGCTTTCGCAGATCGGCGTCAGCGAGATCCCCGCGGAAGGGGCGGACTTCGACCACAACCTGCACAACGCCGTTCAGCGCGCGGAAGTGGAAGAAGACCAAGTGGGCAAAGTCCTCGAGGTTTACCAAAGGGGCTACAAGATCGGCGACAAGGTCATTCGTTACGCAATGGTCAAAGTCGGCGTGGAAAAGAGCGAATAAAAGGATAAAGGTTATCCTTCAAATATGAAACACCGAGGCAGCGCCTCAAATAAATAAAAGGAGATAAAAAACTATGGGAAAGATTATCGGTATTGATTTAGGTACGACCAATTCTTGCGTAGCCGTCATGGAAGGCGGCGAAGCAACCGTTATCGCAAACGCAGAAGGCAGCAGGACCACTCCTTCCGTCGTGGCTTTCAGCAAGGACGGCGAGCGTATCGTCGGACAGGCGGCAAAGCGTCAGGCGGTCACCAACCCGCATCGCACCGTTTCTTCCATCAAGAGGGAAATGGGCACCACGTATTCCGTCAAGATCGACGACAACAGCTATTCTCCGCAAGAGATCAGCGCAATGATCCTTTCTAAACTTAAGAAGGACGCGGAGGCTTATATCGGCAGCAAAGTGACCCAAGCGGTCATCACCGTGCCGGCATACTTCTCCGACAGCCAACGTCAGGCGACCAAGGACGCCGGTAAGATCGCGGGACTTGAAGTTTTGCGTATCATCAACGAACCGACGGCGGCGGCGCTTGCTTACGGTTTGGATAAGTCCGAAAACAAAAACCAAAAGGTTTTGATCTACGACCTCGGCGGCGGCACGTTCGATGTGTCCATCCTTGAGATCGGCGACGGCGTCTTTGAGGTTTTGTCCACCAACGGCGATACCAGACTCGGCGGCGATGACTTCGATAAGAAGCTTATGGATTATATCGTCAGCGAATTCAAGGCGAAGGAAGGCGTGGACCTCTCCACCGATAAGGTTGCTATGCAACGTATCAAGGAAGCGGCGGAAAAGGCTAAGATCGAGCTTTCCGGCATGACCAAGACCAACGTCAACCTCCCGTTCATCACGGCAGGCGCCGACGGTCCCAAGCACCTTGATATGGACATCACCAAGGTGAAGTTCGACAGCTTGACCGCTGACCTGGTGGAGCGCACCATCCGTCCGACCAAGCAGGCAATGAGCGACGCGGGCATCACCTTCAGCGAGATCTCCAAGGTCATCTTGGTTGGCGGTAGCACACGTATCCCGGCGGTCATCGACGCGGTCAGAAACCTCACGGGCAAAGAGCCGTATAAGGGCATCAACCCCGATGAGTGCGTCGCTATCGGCGCTGCCATTCAGGCTGGCGTTCTCGGCGGCGAAGTCAAAGACGTCTTGTTGCTTGACGTTACTCCGCTTTCCCTCGGTATCGAGACGATGGGCGGCGTGTTCACCAAGCTGATCGACCGCAACACCACCATCCCGACCAGCAAGTCGCAGATCTTCTCCACGGCTGCGGATAACCAACCCTCCGTTGAGATCCACGTTTTGCAGGGCGAGCGTTCGATGGCAAGCGGCAACAAGACCCTCGGCAGGTTCATCTTGGACGGCATTGCTCCCGCGCCGCGCGGCATCCCGCAAATTGAAGTTACCTTTGATATCGACGCGAACGGCATCGTAAACGTCAAGGCAAAGGATAAGGGCACCAACAAGGAGCAGAGCATCACCTTGACCGCAAGTTCCAACCTCTCCGAAAGCGATATCGACGCGGCTATCAAGGACGCTGAGAAGTACGCGGAAGAGGACAACAAGCGCAAAGAGCTCTTTGAGATCAAAAACAGCGGCGAGCAGCTCATCTACACGGCGGAAAAAGCAGTGAAGGACAGCGGCGACAAGCTCAGCGAGGAAGATAAGAAGACCGTTGAGGACGCCGTTAAGGTTGCCAAAGAGGAGATCAATTGCGAGGACGTTGACAAGATCAAAGCGGCGATCGATAAGCTCAGCGCGGCGATCAACCCCGTCTTCACCAAGCTTTATCAACAAGAGCAGGCAAACAACCAGGGCGCGGGCGGCGCCGGCGCAGGCCCCGAGGACGGAAACATCCCGGGTGACGGTACGGTCGAATAATTGATTCATTGCAGGGAGGGGCAACCCTCTCTGCAAACTTTGTAAAAAGAGGTTCTCGATCTTTGATTGAGAAAATTGTATATTATGGCAGAAAAATACGATTACTACGAGATTTTGGGCGTACAGAAAAACGCAAGCGAGGATGAGATCAAATCCGCCTATCGCAAGATGGCGAAGAAGTATCATCCCGATCTTTATTCTACCAAGCCCGAATCGGAGCGCAAAGCGGCGGAAGAGCAGTTTAAAAAGGTCAATCACGCTTATGACGTGCTTTCCGACAGCCAAAAACGCGCGGCTTACGACCAATACGGCGATGAAAACGGCCCGATGGGCGGTGGCTTCGGCGGAGGCGGCGCGGG
>JAGAAA010000019.1 GCA_017615495.1 Clostridia bacterium | reverse complement strand
TTGGCGCCTGCGACGGTGGTGTAACCGGAGCTTTCCAACAAAAGCTGACCGTTGTTTGCCTTCAAAAGGAAGTAGAAACCGCCGTGCTTCTTGATGATCTCGTACTTACCGCCGTTTTTGATCTTCTCTTCGCCCTTTGCCGCTTTTGCGTCGGAGGACTTTGCTTCCTCTTCGGGCTCGTCGTCATCGATGAATTCAATGGGATCTTCGGCCTCGTCGTTGTCGGAATAGTCGTCCGTCAAACCTTCGTCAAGGACTTCCTCTTCTTCGGGCTCTTCCGCCGCCTCTTCGGGAGCGGGCTCCTCAGCGGGCGCTTCTTCCGCCACGGCTGCTACGGGTTCTTCTTCAACGGCTTCTTCAGCAGGTTCCTCAGCGGGGGCTTCCTCAGCGGGAGCCTCTTCTACCGGAGCTTCTTCTGCGGGTTCTTCCACGATTTCTTCCGCGGGGGCTTCTTCCACCGGCTCTTCAACGGCTTCGGGTTCAGCCTCCACCACTTCTTCTACCGGCGCTTCCTCTACGGGAGCTTCTTCCGCCGCTTCTGCCACGGGCTCTTCTTCCAGTACGAGTTCTTCCGCCGGAGCCTCAGCGGGCGCGGCGTCCTTTGCCTTTTTCTTCTTGCCCGGGACGAGGAAGATCACCAAAAGCAACGCGATCAAGCAGATCAACACGAGCAGCACGAGGAACAGATTGTTGAAAATAAGAGTGCTTCCCTTAAAGAAATCGGGAAGCTTCATCTTTTCCGCCAGATTCTTAAAAAACTCATTAAACGCATTCATATTTTCACCTCACAAATATTTAAGCGATAACGCTTTTACGACGTTCTTCTTTTGCTTGGTATCAGGAACGCCACAAGCAAAAGTCCGATAAGCGACACCGCCGCGAGTAAAACGAGAAACAAATTGTTAAAAAGCAAAGTGCTCTCCTCAAAAAACGACGGAAGTCCGATGTTCCCTGCCAAGTCCCTAAAAAATTCGTTAAATGCTTGCATATTTTTACCTCGAGTGCGTCATTGCGCGTAACTCTTATCATAATACAATATTTTCTATCGCTTGTAAAGATGGTATTTTCAATTTTTCGCGCCAAGAAGACGAAAAATGTATCCGCAACACGCTTTTTCGTGCTATAATGGAAAGGCGGAAATAACAACCAAAAACGAGGAAGAAATGACGACGAAGATCGGTGACAAAAAAGAAGACGTTTTGCTGGCGGCAAAACTTTTAAAAGAGGGCGAACTCGTGGCGTTCCCCACCGAGACGGTGTACGGGCTGGGCGGCAACGCTCTTGACCGCGAGGCGGCAAAGAAAATTTACGCCGTCAAGGGGCGCCCGTCGGACAACCCCCTCATCGTGCATCTTTCCAAATGGGAGGACGTTTACGCCGTGGCTTACCCCACCGCGCAAGCAAAAGCTTTGTACGACGCTTTTTGTCCCGGCCCCCTGACGATGATCTTAAAAAAGCTTCCCATCGTGCCGGACGAGACCACGGGCGGCAGGGACACCGTAGCCCTGCGCTTCCCCTCTCACCCCATCGCGCGGGCGCTTATCGAAGCGGCGGGGTTGCCCATCGCGGCGCCCAGCGCCAACGTGAGCAAGCACGTTTCCCCCACTTCGGCGTGGCACGTATACAACGACCTCGACGGAAAGATCCCTTTGATTCTGGAAGGCGGGGATTCCGACGTAGGCATCGAAAGCACCATCGTGGACCTCACGGGCGACGAGCCCACCGTGCTCCGTCCCGGCGCCATCACTGCGGAACAGATCAAAGCGGTGCTCGGCAGCGCGGATTACTATCACGGGGAGATCAAGGAAGCCCTTGCCCCCGGCATGAAGTACAAGCATTATTCCCCAAAAGTGCCCTGCTACCTCGCAAAAAGAGAAAAACTTCAAAGCGCTTGCGAGGGTCTGAAAAAGCAAGGGATAGACGCCGTGGTGATCGCCACCGAACAAACGGCAAAAAGCCTTTCCTCCGCCGTGATCTCGCTCGGTGAGACGGCAAAGGACGCTCAACACAGGATCTACGGCGCGCTCCGCGATGCGGAAAAGTTCGGCGCCGCGATCATAGAAGACCTATCGGACAAAAAGGAGTATTTTGCCGCGATGGATCGCATCAAAAAAGCAACGGGAGGTAACATATTATGAAGATCATCTTTGCATGTAGCGGCAACACTTGCCGTTCGCCGATGGCGGAATGGACCTTTAAAAAGATGCTGAAGGAAGAAGGAATCAAAGACGTGGAGGTTGAAAGCCGCGGCGTTGTGGCAAACGTCGGGTCGGACATTTCCGAAAACGCCAAAAAGGCTCTTAAAAACGCGGGGATCCCCTTCAAAAAGCATACCGCTACGCAGATCACCACCGACGACATCTTAAACTGCGACCTCGTCATCTGCATGACCGAGCGCCACAAGATGCGTCTCGGTTGCCTGCCGAAGGTGTTCACCTTGGGGCAAATGACCGGGTGCGGCGACATCGTTGACCCCTACGGCAAAGACGAGGAAACTTACCGCGAATGCCTTGCCGAGATCCAAGCCGCCTTGACCAAACTGATGCCCATCATCAAAAGGCAACTTACCCTGCGCTAAACAAAAAAGGATGAGGAAATTCCTCATCCTCTTTTTTTGTCCGTTTTTACTTACTTTACTTCGTAACCCGCTTCGGTGACGGCAGCTTTCAAGGCCTCAATGCCTGCATTCCCCGTGACGGTTGCGGTCTTTGCCGCGAGATCGACTTTTACCTTTTTGACGCCCGCCACGGCGGAGAGAGCTTTTTCCACCTTTGCCGCGCAATGCTCGCACATCATTCCTTCCACCTTCAAGACGGTTTTTTGTTCCTTAACAAAACACATAGTATCGCATTCCTCCTTTTTTGCGCCGGGAAGCGCGGGTTTATATCCGTTGATCCTAAGAGCGTTTGTGACCACAAACAGCGAGCTTAAGCTCATTGCCGCCGCCGAGATGGTGGGCGTCAAAGAGAAGCCGAGGGCTGAAAAGGCTCCCGCTGCCACGGGGATGGCGACGACGTTGTAGAAAAACGCCCAAAACAAGTTTCCTTTGATGATGCGGAAGGTCTTTTTGGCAAGCAGGAAGGCATCCGCAAGCGAGGTGATCTCGCCCGATTTCAACACCACGTCCGCCGTATCTACCGCTACGTCGGTGCCCGTGCCCATAGCGATGCCAACGTCCGCCGTTTTGAGGGCGGACGCGAGTATGATGGGCATAGGTTTCTCCTTTTCCGAACGCGCTAATATATGAATATGATTTCATGTTCGCAATCATATCCTATCACCGCAAAATTGCCCTGTCAAGCAAAATGCGAAATGTTTTTCATATTTTTTTGAAATTTTCACAAAAAAAAGGAAGCCGTAGGGCTTCCCTTAAAAGTTTCGCTACTGCGTTATTTTATCTCCTCGGGCGGCGCGAAGAAACCGTACTTCACCGCCTTGACGTCCGTGAGCTTAAAGACGGCAAGCCTGCCGTCCCCCGCCGTGTAAAGACCTTTGGGCCCGGTGGGATCGGCGAGAATGGCTTCTTGCACTTCAATGCGAGCGTCTTCCTTGAGGGTGGCGGCAACACGCAACCAAGAAGTTGCGTCGTACATACCGCAAAGTTCCACCTTGGGGTTGGCGACGATCTGCTTATACACTTCCTTAAAGTTGCCGCAACAGATATACGCCGCGCCTTCAAACTCCGTCACCGAGCCAAAGGGACGCACGCGGGGCTGCGCGCCCTCTTCCGTCGCAATATAAAACACGCCTACCTTTTTCAATTCTCCTACGATCTTGTTCATATTTCACCTCGCTTTAGTTATACCACACCCACCGCCATTTGTCACTACCCAAATTCAAATTGCGCCGGCATTATCATATGCGCATGCGTGCATATATAAATATGAGAAGCGGCGGAATACTACAATTGAACGGAACCTCTTGACAAAAGGCGAAAAATGCAATATGATTTCAATTAGCAACCATTAACCAGGTTAACCATAGGAGAAAAACATGAAACCCGACCTTGGAAAAGACAACCTTTTGCTGACCACGATGTGCCGCGCCGGCGCGGTGTTCCGCGACCAGCATTTGCTTTGCGGCCTGACCTTTCAGGAGCTTTCCGCCTGCCACGTCGTGCGCATCAACGACCAAATGAACAAGCCCACCCGCGCGAAGGATATTTCCGTCGCGCTGGAGATCTCCAAACCCGCCGTTTCAAAACTGTTGAACGCGATGGAAGACAAAGGCTTGCTCCTCCGCGAAAGGCGCGAAAACGACCGCAAGTCCGTTTACCTGATCCTAACCGAAAAAGCCATCGACCTCATCGAAGAGCAAAAAGCCACCGCATCCGTGGTGACCAAAAAGATATTTGCGGAGATGGGCATGGACAAGGCCAAGGAATTTCTCGCGGATATGAACTTATTCTACGAGTGTTACAAAAAGGTGGAGGCCAAATTGTGGGAAGACTGATCAAAGAACTCGGTAAAAAGGAGCTTCTCCTCTTTTTTGTAAGCATGGCGGTGGTCGCCCTGCAGGTTTGGGCGGAGCTTAGCATGATCGACCGCATGCAGGAAGTGACCTTGCTGGTCACAACAGGCAGCGGCACCACCGCGCAAGTGTTGATCGCGGGTCTCAAGATGCTTGCCCTCGCGGCGGGAGGCGTCCTTTGCGCGGTGGTCGTAGGCTACGCCGCTTCTCTTATCGGCGCAAACCTCGCGTACAAACTGCGCGATAAGCTTTTCCGCCAGGTGCAAGCCTTTTCCATGGAGGAGATCAACAAGTTTTCCACGGCAAGCTTGATCACCCGTTCCACCAACGACGTTACGCAGGTGCAAATGCTGGTGGCGATGGGCATGCAAGTAGCCCTGCGCGCGCCCATTATGGCAATTTGGGCGCTTAGCAAAATTGCCACCAAAAGTTGGCACTGGAGCTTGACCGTCGTGGGCGCCGTCGTACTGCTCTGCTTGATGCTCGCCGCCATCTTTTTGATCGCGGTACCTCGCTTTAAAAAGATCCAAACCTTAACGGACGACATCAACGAAAGGATGCGTGAGAACCTGACCGGTCTTCGCGTCGTGCGCGCTTTTAACGCGGAAGACTTTCAGGAAAGAAAGTTCGAGGCGGCAAACGGCGCTTTAGCCAAAAACAACCTCGTAGCCCATCGCGTGATGGCGGCGATCCACCCCGTGATGTCGGTTTTGATGAGCGGGCTGACTCTCGCCATTTATTGGATAGGCATTTACCTGATCAACGCGGCGGCAGGCGCCGAAAAGGTGGTCTTGTACAGCGAGATGGTGACTTTCTCCGCCTATGCGATGCAGATCGTTTTGTCCTTCATGATGATGAGCTTCATCTTCATCATGTTCCCCCGCGCGATGGTGGCGGCGCGTCGTATCAAAGAAGTTTTGACCACCGAACCCAAGATCAAAGACGGCGCGCGCGTTAACGGGCTCCCCGGCGTCAGCGGAGAGATCACCTTTGAAAACGTAAGCTTCACCTACCCCGATGCGGAAAGCCCCGTTTTGGAAAGCATCAACTTTTCGGTAAAGGAAGGCGAGACCGTCGCGTTCATCGGCTCGACGGGCAGCGGCAAAACTACCGTCATCAACCTGATCCCCCGCTTTTACGACGTGAGCGCCGGCGCCATTTACCTTGACGGCGTCAACGTTAAGGAATACGCCCAAGAAGCCCTCGTGAAAAAGATCGGGTACGTTTCGCAAAAGGCAGTGCTCTTTTCCGGCACGGTAAAGCAAAACGTCGTTTACGGAAGCGAAGGCAGGAAGAATGAAAAGGAAAACGTCTTCCGCGCCCTTGAAACCGCTTCCGCTTACGACTTCGTCATGGACAAAGAGGGGCAGGAAAACGCCCGCATCGCCCGCGGCGGCGCCAACTTCAGCGGCGGGCAAAAACAGCGCCTTTCCATTGCCCGCGCCCTTTACAAAAAGCCCGAAATTCTGATCTTTGACGATAGTTTCAGCGCCCTCGATTACAAGACGGATAAGGAACTGCGTTCCGCCCTCAAAAAGGAGATGAAAGGCACCACCGTTTTGATCGTAGCGCAACGCATCGGCACCATCAAGGACGCCGATAAGATCATCGTAATGAACGAAGGCAAGATCGCCGCCGTCGGCAAGCATAAGGAACTTTTGAAAACTTCCGACATTTATCGGGAGATCGCCGCGTCGCAGCTTTCGGAGGAGGAACTTGAAAATGAGTGAGAAAGAAAACTATCGCCGTCCTCCCCGCGGACGCATGCGCGAAATGATGGTGGATAAGCCCAAGAGCATGAAAAACGCCGTGCTCTCCCTTCTCCGCTACTCCAAAAAATACACGCCCGCCTTCATTACGGTGTTGCTGCTTGCCATCGTGGGGTCGGTGCTTGCCATCCTCGGCCCCAATTACGTTAAAAAACTTTCCGACGTCATCTTAGAAGGCGTCAAAGCGCCGCTTGGGGTGAACGTTTCCGCCGCAACGAGGCTTTGCGTCACCCTCTTGATCTTTTACGCTTGCACCCTTCTGTTTTCCTATGCGCAAGGGTTCATTATGGCGACGGTCACCCAACGCATCACCAAAGGGCTCCGCACCGACCTCGAACAAAAGATCAACCGCATGCCCCTCCGGTACTTTGATACCACCAGCTACGGCGACACCCTCTCCCGCGCAACCAACGACGTGGACCTCATCGAAATAACCATGAACCGCAGCGTGGGCACCTTGATCGGCGCGGTGGTGCAATTCGTGGGCTCGGTAGTGATGATGTTTTACACCAACTACATTATGGCGTTTGCGGCGATTGGTGTATCCGTCCTCGGCTTCGTGATGGTGGGCGCCATCATCAAGCGTTCGCAAAAGCACTTTGTCCGCCAGCAACAACAGTTGGGCGAGATCAACGGCAGGATCGAGGAGATCTACAGCGCGCACAACGTCGTTAAGGCGTACGGCGCGGAGGAAAAGGAACAAGCCGCCTTCAGCAAGATCAACGAAAAGCTGCGCATCTCGGGCAGAAACGCGCAGTTTATGTCCGGCTTGATGATGCCCTTGATGGGCTTCGTTGGCGACCTCGGCTTCGTGGCGGTGGCGGCGGTAGGTGGCGCGCTGGCGCTTAGCGGCAAGATCAGCTTTGGCGTGGTGATCGCCTTCATTATGTACGTCAACCTCTTCATCAACCCGCTTACCACCTTTGCAAATTCTCTTTCCTCCCTGCAAAGCGCGGCGGCGGCAAGCGAAAGGGTCTTTGAGTTTTTGCAAAACGAGGAACTCCCCGATGAAAGCGCTAAGAAAACCCGTCTTACCTCGGCAAAGGGCGACGTGGTGTTTGACAACGTGCGCTTCGGGTACGACAAGCGCAAGGAGATCATGCACGGCTTTTCCGCCCATGCCCTCCCGGGGCAAAAGATTGCCATCGTAGGCCCCACCGGCGCGGGCAAGACCACCGTGGTAAACCTGTTGATGCGCTTCTACGAGCCGGGCAGCGGCAAGATCTACGTGGACGGCGTGGATACTTCCACCCTCACGCGTGAAAACGTGCACGACCTCTTTGGCATGGTGCTGCAAGACACCTGGCTGTTCCACGGCACCATTAAGGAAAACATCCGTTACAACAAAAAGCACGTCCCCGACGAAAAGATCGTGGAAGCGGCAAAAGCGGTGGGGTTGCATCATTTCATCACCACCCTGCCCGCAGGCTACGACACGATGCTTGACGACAAGCTCAACCTTTCCGTCGGTCAAAAACAGCTTGTTACCATCGCGCGCGCCATTGTGGAGGACGCCCCGCTACTCATACTGGATGAAGCCACCAGCAGCGTGGATACCCGCACCGAGGTTTTGATCCAGCAAGCAATGGACAACCTGACCAAAGGGCGCACCTCCTTCGTTATTGCGCACAGGCTTTCCACCATCAAAAACGCCGACCTGATCCTCGTTTTGGAAGACGGCGACATCATCGAGCAAGGCACGAACAAAGAACTTTTGGCGAAAGGCGGCGCCTATGCTGAACTTTACAACTCGCAATTCAATTGATAAGATCCACTAAAATAATAAAACGCTCAGATGCACCTTTCGTCTGAGCGTTTTATTTTAAGTTTTTATTTAAAGGAAAATGAAATAGAATCAATGCTGTCATCATAGCTAAGGATATGATTTGGAGTTGCGATTAGTACGCCTTCCAGTTTTTTCAAACACTCAACAGCCTTTAGCACCTTCTCCTTGCTTTTTTCTTTCAAGTGAAGTTGTAAGATCTGTTTAAAATCACCTCTTTCGTCGTTCATATTTATTTCGCGTTTTGTCAAATCCGTTATTGATTCAATTTCAACTCCGGTAAAGAATTTAACGTCATGTATTTTGTTTATTCCGCTTATTTTATGGTCCAAAACAACAATCACACAATCATCCGCAAATGCCTCGTTGAAATCTACACTGCTTTGTGATTCGTTTTCAAACGAATCATTGTTTCCCACAAAATCCGTAATGCCGTTATTCTCAACAATTTCTTCATCATGGTTATCGCAACCACCCAAAGCCCCTGCGCATAGGATAACCGCAAAACACATTACGATAAGCAACACAAATACTGTAATTTTTTTCATCGCTATCGCCCCCTTTCACTCAAATTGCGACTAAAAGCTTGGCGTATCATTTTTATATTATATCAAAATTTCTATCATTTTTCAATATAGTTAATACAAAACAAAAAAGCCGAGTGATTTGCTCGGCGCATTTGGTTAAAACGATAGATAGATTATTTACCTTTTTGCGACTTGCAAGGTTGCTTTTAAGCGGGCAGTCAGTTCCTCGGTCAAAAGCGCGGGAGCGAGGCGCCAAGACCAATTGACTTCGCTTACGAGGGCGGGGGTGTTCATACGGCTTTCCTCCCCCAAGGCAAGCAGGTCTTGCATGGGCACCATGGCGAGGCGCGCCTTGGAAGAAAGGAGCGTTTT
>JAGAAA010000018.1 GCA_017615495.1 Clostridia bacterium | reverse complement strand
GTGGGCGTCATTATCATGATCTTTTTCTTCCTCGCCGCGCCTGAGGTTAATTGGGGCGAAGGGCTTAAGACGCTTACCGAAAACGAGATGGGTCTCTTTATGGGCGGCACCTCGGCGGGTAAGTTTATTTACGGAAGAGAGATGAGCTTGATCTTCCTGATCCTCTTGACCTCCTTCGGCGTGTGGGCGCTTCCGCAAACCATCCACAAGTATTACACCGTCCGTGACAAAAAAGCCATCCGTCAGGGCACCATCGTCAGCACCATCTTCGCGCTTGTCATCGGCTTTGGCGCGTACTTCATCGGCGGCCTTGCCACCTTGTTCTATAAGACGGCGCCCGGCGGCAACACCGATAACGTCATCCCGCATATGATCAAGGATACCCTCCCCAACGGCTTGCTCGGTCTCATCGCCGTTTTGGTGCTTGCGGCGTCGATGTCCACCTTGGCTTCCGTTTCGCTTGCGTCCTCCTCCGTCGTCACCATCGACATCTATAAGGGCAGCATCCGCAAGGGCGCTTCGGATAAAAACGTAACCTTGTTGATGCGCATTTTGGCGCTTGTGTTCGTCGTGATCGCGACGGGCATTGCCTACTTGAACAGCAAATTCAACATCACCGCCATTGCTTATATGATGGGCCTCAGCTGGGGCACCCTCGCCGGATGCTTCATCGGGCCGTACGTGCTTGGCGTGGTGTGGAAAAAGACGACGCGCGCCGCGGCGTGGACTTCCATCATCGGCAGTTTGGTTTTGACCGTTGTTTTGATCATCGTCATCGGTTATGACAAACTCGGTTGGACGGGCGTTACCTTCGGTAAGGCGGTGCAGTCTGGCGTGGGCGCATCCCCGATGATCGGCGTGATCTGCATGATCTATTCCATGATCTCCACCTTCGTGGTAAGCTTGTTCACCAAGCCCCTCCCCGAAGAGAAGATCAAGGAAGCCTTTGAAAAACAGATACCCAACGAGATCGCGTAAGCGGCTCTGAATAAGGAGAAAGCAATGATTTGGTCTAAAAACGAAACGTTACCCAGGAGCGAGATCGAAAAGATCCAGCTCGAAAGATTGCAAGAGACCGTAAAAAGGGTCTATGAAAAAGTTCTTCCTTACCGCAAAAAGATGGATGCGGCGGGCGTGAAGCCGGAGGATATCAAAACCCTGGCGGACCTCGCCAAGCTTCCCTTCACCACCAAGGAAGACCTGCGCGACAATTATCCGTTCGGCTTGTTTGCCGTACCTAAAAAGGATCTCGTGCGCGTGCACGCTTCCTCGGGCACCACGGGCAAACCCACCGTCGTCGGCTATACCAAAAAGGACCTCGACACTTGGACGGAATGCGTCACCCGCATCGCGGTGATGGGCGGCGCCACCCCCGACGATATGGCGCAGATCTGCTTCGGTTACGGCATGTTTACCGGCGCGCTCGGCTTGCATTACGGTTTGGAGAATATCGGCGCGACCATCGTGCCTTCCTCAACGGGCAACAGTGAAAAGCAAATTATGTTTATGAAGGACTTCGAAACCACCTTGTTGGTGGCGACGCCTTCCTATGCGCTCCGTTTGGCGGAAGTTGCCAAGGAGATGGGCGTGGACATCAAAAAGGAACTCAAAGTCAGGATCGCCCTCGTTGGTAGTGAACTTTTGACCGAAGCCATGCGCGAAGAAATGCACAAAGTTTGGGGCGACGATTGCCTCGTTACCAGCAACTACGGCATGAGCGAACTCATGGGCCCCGGCGTTTCGGGCGAATGCGAACAGCTCAACGGTATGCACATCAACGAGGATTTCTTCATCCCCGAGATCATTGACAGCAAGACGGGCGAAGTGCTCCCCGCCGGCAGTAAAGGCGAACTCGTGGTCACCTGCATTTACAAGGAAGCGCTTCCTTTGATCCGTTACCGCACCAAGGACGTCACCCGCTTGATGTATGAGCCCTGCAAATGCGGCAGGACCACTTGCCGTATGGAGAACCTTGACGGTAGGACGGACGACATGCTCAAGATCCGCGGCGTCAACGTCTTCCCGGGGCAGATCGAAGAGGTGCTTTTGCACACCGACGGCATCGGCCCGCATTACGAGATCGTCGTCACCCGCGAAGGTCACTCGGACAAACTTGAGATCCGCGTGGAACTGTTGAAGGCGACGGACGACTATAAAGAACTCAAAGCCATCGAAAACGCCATCAAAGCGAAGCTTCGCGTGGTGCTTGGCTTGGACGCCAAGATCAGCTTGGTCTCGCCCAACACCATTCAGCGTTTTGAAGGAAAAGCGAAAAGGATAAAGGACCTGCGCAATAAGGAGGGAGTATGAAAAAGTTACTGCTTGGAAACGAGGCGATCGCGCGCGGCGCGTACGAAGCGGGGGTAAAGGTCTCCGCGGCGTATCCCGGCACCCCCAGCACCGAGATCAGCGAGAGCATCGCAAAGTACCCTGAGGTTTACGCCGAATGGTCGCCCAACGAAAAGGTTGCGGCGGAAGTTGCCATCGGCGCTTCCATCAGCGGCGTCAGAAGCATGTGCTGCATGAAGCACGTCGGTTTGAACGTGGCGGCGGACCCGCTGTTCACCTGTTCCTATACCGGCGTCGGCGGCGGCTTGGTCGCCGTGGTCGCGGACGATCCGGGTCTCTATAGCTCGCAAAACGAGCAGGACACCCGTTTGATCGCCAAGGCGGCGATGATCCCCGTCATCGAGCCGTCGGACAGCGCGGAAGCAAAGGAATTTATGAAGCGCGCGTTCGAGCTCAGCGAAAAGTACGATACCCCCATCATCTTGCGTTCCACCACCAGGCTTTCGCACTCGCAGGGCATTGTGGAACTTGAGGACCGCAAGGAGATCGAGGACAAGCCCTACGAAAAGCGCGTGGATAAGTACGTGATGATGCCGGGCATGGCAAAGAAGCGCCATCTCTACGTGGAAGACCGTTTGAACCGTATGGCGGCGGACCTTTCCACCGACCCCATCAACCGCATCGAATACGCCGACAAAAAAATCGGCTTTATCGCCAGCGGCATTGCGTATCAGTACGTCAAGGAGGCGATGCCCGAGGCTTCCGTGTTGAAGCTGGGGCTTCTCAACCCGCTTCCCGACGCGTTGATCCGTGAGTTTGCCGCCAACGTGGAAAAGATCTACGTGTTTGAAGAGCTTGAGCCCGTGGTGGAGGAACACGTCCGCGCAATGGGCATCAAAGTCATCGGCAAAGAGATCTTTACCCGTCAAGGGGAGTACAGCGCAAACCTCCTTCGCAAGGCGGTCCTCGGCAAAGAGGATTACGAAGCGCCTATGGCGGGGCTCCCCGCGCGTCCGCCCGTGCTGTGCCCGGGTTGCCCGCACAGGAGCGTGTTCTCCGTGATGAAGAAGCTTAAGCTTCACGTCATCGGCGACATCGGTTGCTATACCCTCGGCGCGGTCCCGCCCGTTTCGGTCATCGAAACCACCATCTGT
>JAGAAA010000128.1 GCA_017615495.1 Clostridia bacterium | reverse complement strand
CCAACAGCGCCTTCAAGTACCAAACGGCGGCGTGCGTGTACTGCCCGCCGTTTTCTCGGACGCCCTTTGGATACGCCGCGACGTAGCCGTAGTTGGAATGCCTATCGAAAGGCGGCGAAGAGAGCTTAACGATGCCAAAGGTATCCTCCGCCAAACGTTTTGCGGTAAAAAGCGCCCGTTTTGCGTCCTCGAGAGGAACGGCGCCGGACAAAACCGCCCAAGTTTGCGGGTTCAAAGCAAGATTGCAAGCAATTCCGCCCGGGTAACCGAGCCACTTCCCGTCGTCGGCAAAAGCCAGCGGATAGCGCCCTTCCTTTAACAGCGGAAATAGCGCCGCGGACAGTTTTTCGCAAGCACTCAAAAGCTCCGCGCGGATGTCGTCGCGGAAAAAGTCCGCGCCGTCCTTGATCACCTTATAAGCAAACATCGTCAGCCAAACGCTTTCGCCGCGACCTTTGGCGCCCACGCGGTCCAAGCCGTCGTTCCAATCCCCCGTACCCATTTTTAACAATCCGTGCTCGCCGTATTGCAACGAAATATTGATCGCGCGGTAAATGTGCTCGCGCAAGGTGGCGACTTCCCCCTCTCGTGGGATCTCGTAACGGCTGACCTCTCCTTCGGTCAAAATCGGCGAGGAAAGAAAAGGCACGGCTTGATCTAAGATCAGATGGTCGCCCGTCGTTTCAACGTAACGTTCCGTCACGTAAGCAAGCCAAAGTCTATCGTCCGAAATTCGGGTACGGACGCCGGTTTTGGGTGGGTGCCACCAATGTTGCGCGTCCCCTTCGCGGTATTGGTGCGCCGCCGCTAACAAGATCATTTCTTTTACGCGATCGGGGTCTGAGAGCAAAATCGCCAAGCAATCTTGCAACTGATCGCGAAATCCGTAGGCGCCCCCACATTGGTAAAACCCCGTCTTGGCGTTCAACCGCGCGCTGACGGCTTGATACGGCAAACAAAAGTTGTTTAAAAGGTTCAAATAAGCGTCCTGCGTATGGACTGTGACGGCGTTTGAAAAACAACGTGACAAGCTTTTCGCCTTGGACTCGGCGAGGGCTTTTTCATCCATTTGTTTGGGTTTTTCCACAGACAAAACGAAACGATACGCCCCCTTTTTAATGCTCTCCGTAAAGATAAACTCCACCATACCGCACTTTGTTTGCGGAACAAAGGAGGTCAAGCTGCCGTCCAAGCAATAAAAATATGCCGTTTTGCCCGTTTCGACGTTGAAAAGTTCGTAACCGTTCCCGGCGGGAGAAAGGAGCACCTTTTCCGAAAAGCGCCACCCGAGCGCGGGAAGCAAAGCGACCGAAAGTTTTACGCCGACGGGGAGATCGCCCGTAAAAACCACCTCGTAAAGCTTGCTCCGCCCCAACTCGACCGTAGACATGGAAAGGCGAGCCGTCACGCCGAACACCAAATGCGTAAAAACCGAAGCGCCTATTTGATGCTCACAACGGTTAAAATTAAGGGCGTACCGCTTGTTCCCTACCGACAGCGCAACCACCTCGGTGGGCTCGTCCCGCAGGGCGTCCCCCGTCCAAAGAGTAAGCTTATCCTCACGCGCATTTTCACCAAAGGTGAAACCTCCGCCGCTTTCCGTGACGACGAAACCTCCCTTTTCACTTCCCACGACATTGGCGTACGGAAGCAAAGTGTGCTCGTTAAAGGGCTTGACGGCATACCCGGAACGCGTAAAACCGCCTTCGCCGCAAGGGAGCAAAAGCTCGCGTTCTCTCCCTTCCGCAGGCAACAGGTATTCGCGTTCATCGGGGCGAGTTTCCCTTTCTTCCGGCGGGCAGGAAAGGACTATCTTCGCCGCGGAGCGAAATGCGGCGCCCCTCTCTTTTTTCAGCACGATGACCTGATCGTCAATGCGGCATACTTCGGCCTTTGTGGCGTTTACCGCGTCCATTCCGGCGCCCGCCACGTTGTCGCAAACGACGAGGAATTTATGATTGATCCCCCGTTCTCTGAGCGACTTTAAAATCTCGGTCACGGCAAGAAGTTTTTGACGGTCCGGGTCCTCTGCGCAATCAAAATAAAGCAAATCATCGGAGGGCAAAACGCCTATCGCTTCAAGCTCGTTGCGGCAAACGCGGCGCGCGGCGAGAGCGGACGCCGGCGTACGTTCGTACAATAGCTTGCCCGTCAACGATAATTCATAGCAAAGAAACTTTGTTTCTTTCTCCTCCCCCTTTCCAAGCAATTCGATCGCACCGGAGCGGTACGCAAGATCGATCTTTCCGTTGCGCTCTTTTAAAGCGGAAAGGTCGTTATCGGCAAGCATACACAGGTAAACCACCGCCTTTCCTCGCGGGGGCAAAGCAACTTTTCCGCTAAAAGCAAAGCACGGGTACAAAACGTCGCCGAAGCGCGGCGCGTCCTCGCGTTCCACCCCCGCCATAAAATCGCTTTTTACGCTCCCCTTTCGCCCGATGACGTTGTAGGAATTGCAGTTTGCTTTGCAGTCGGTCAGCCCTTTTACCGTCAAGGATGCGGAAAGGATCGTCCTGCACTCGGCGTTTTTGCGATAAAGATACTCGGTTTGCGTGGCTTCGTCGTGCTCTGCTGTGACGAACATATCTGAAAACGCGGGGTGTGAATCGTAGGCGTCCTTAGTGTTGAGCGCCATATCCGCATAGACTGAGACCCGGGCGACTTTTTCCTCGTCGGAAGGGTTTTCCAAGACGAGTTTTCTAAGCTCCCCATTGTACCCGCAAAGGAGGGATACTTCCATCGTGGTGTGGAAAACCGGGTCAACGTATTTAACGCCGTCCGATCTAAAAAGCGCGTAGCACTTTTCGGAACCGTAAGGATAATACGCGGGCGAAAAGACTTCGCCGTCCTTTTCAACTTGAATGAACACCCCGCCGTTTTCCTTGCGGTGATCCAAGTTTTTTGTCAAGGCAAATCCGCCAAGGGTCGCCCTGCTTCCGCCCAGCGCGTCGTAGAGGGCGGCAAATTCCCCGTCCTCAAAAGAAAGCGCGTCCGGGACGGCTTTTGGGGAGCAACAAACTTCCGGGTTACGAACAAGCGGCGCATTCATACGTTGCGGAAGGTAACGAGGTTCGCGTCGATAAACGTTCT
>JAGAAA010000127.1 GCA_017615495.1 Clostridia bacterium | reverse complement strand
CCGGTCATAACGTTCACCGCGCCGAGCTCGGAAACTTGACCCTTTTCATACCCGGTAAGGGAGGGGTCGATCTCCGCCTCGTAAAGAGCGTCGTAAGAGGGATTGTAGATCACTTTGCCAACGTTCAGAATGCCATACTGATTGAGTTCGGTCTTGTTCATAAATCTATGCTCCTTTTCTAAGAATTGCGTACTTTGGCGGCGCCGTATTGTATAACAATAAAATCGCCGCTATTATATTAAGCGGTCGATCCCCTCGTTGTCAAACAACTGAACGCAATCCGTTGGATTTTATCGAAGAAAATTTGAATTTTTAACAAAATAAAGGTCAATCTTCCGCTTCCAGCAAAAAACTGACGGGACGGAAGCCGTCGTTGCAAGAGATCATGGCGCTATACGGATCTTTCATCCAATCGTCGTAAAAATAGCCGCCGCCCTCGGCAAGCGCCTTTGCAAAGGGCTCCATAACACCCCAAGCGCTCTCGCAAAAACCTTTGGGGCAACCGCCGTCCACGCTAACAAAAACCTGCCCTTCCTTCATATCGCAAGCGTGGATCAACGGGCGTTCGTAACGGGCGATCAGGTCGTCATAGCGGGCGACGCGCATCACGGTGATCTTAACCTTTTTCATTTTGCCTCCTTAAGTCCAAAGCGAAGTGATAAAAAGCGGGGATGCGTCCTTGCTTTTTACAAAGCCGCAGTTTTCATAGAAGGAAAGTTCTGCGTCGTACCCGATGACCGCGATGCGGAGGTAATCCTTGTACTTTTGCTTGACCATCGCAACAAGTTGCCTGCCCACGCCCTGCCCTTGATAGGCGGGGTCTACCAAGAGATAATGCAGGTAAGCGTTCATCACCCCGTCGTCCATCGCGCAAGCCATGCCGATGAGTTTGTCACCGTCGTAAGCGGAAAACACAGAGGAAAAGCCCTTCATCGCAAGGACGAGTTTTTCCGGAAAATGCCCGGAGGACCATTCCACCGAAAGAAAGAGCCTTTGAAGCTCCTCTTTGCTGAATTCTTTTGCGGTTTTGTATGAGATCATTCTTGTCTCCTTAAAGGGAATCTCGAAGCGTGCGGAGCGTAGCTTTGGTATTTTCCGAAACGCGGAAGCTTTCCAGCGCTTTTTGCACCGCCTTTTTCAAAACGACGGGCGGGAGCCTTTTTTGGGTAAAATACGCAAGCGCGCTTTGTTCCTGTTTGGCAAGCGCCGTGGCAAAGTACCACGCCGCCATCATGTTGATATAATACTCCTCCGAGCGAAGCGCCGCAACCCATTCGAGATAAATGGAGTCAAACGCTTCGTCCAAAAAGTGATCCATCAGCATCTTGACGCCAAACCGCACGGCGTAAACGTCCGCCGACGCCAGCCACTTTTTGACGTACGGCAACAATTCTATTTTGTGCTTTGCAAAAACTTTGGGGCCCATTTGGTCGCAAGTTGCCCAATTGTCCACGAAAGGCAAAAAGCGCTCCACCTCTTTTACGCAGGAAGAAAAGTCCTTGAGGTCGGACACGATAAAGGCGTGCAATTGGTTTTCGTCAAAATATTCGTGCGGCAACGCGCCGAGGAAGTCAAATACGTCTTCCCGTTTGGAAAGCTCCTTCGCCATAGAGCGAAGGTCGGGCGTCCTGACGCCGATAAAAGCGTCTTTTGATACCGTTGGTATCAAGGCGCTTTGAAAATCGCGGTATCCTTCGTCACGACGGCGCAATAGCTCCTCTCTGATCTCCTCCTTGATCATTCGCCCTGCTCCCGCTTTTTAAGCCTTTTGAGTGCTACCAACCCTACCGAAAGATAAGTAACTACGGTAAGCGCGACGAAGATCAAAACGAACCAATTGATCTTTTCCTTCCAGCCCAACCCGACCACCAAGCCGGAAAGCACCGGCATCACGGCGGGGAAAACGGGCGAAAAGGAAGTTACGCCCTCTTGCATAAAGCGGTAAAGCAGATACCCAAACGCGGGCACGAGGGCAAACACGGCGAGGAACTCCGCCGCAAAAAACAGCCCTTGCATAGGTTGCGTCATAAAAGAAATGTAGCAAACGGGGATGGTCATGGAAAAGAACGTCAGATAAACCACCGAAACGACGGTCAAAAACTTATCCCCGCCCTCAAAGCATTTTTCCACCGCGCGCACGATAAACGCCGCGATCAAAAAGCCGTAAGCGGCAAACTGCACCCCCGCGAGGGTAAAGCCCGTGTGCATCATCCCGCCAAACAACAAGGCAGCCACCGCCACGGCAAGCGGCTTGCTCTTTTCCTCAAACGAAAACTTTTCTTCCGTAACAAACGCGCGGTAAAGTTGAACGCAAGGCTTTGCGGCAAGCACCGCGCCCGCAACCAAGCTTGCCGCCGTTACGGCGTAAGCGACGTAATTAAAGGCGTTGCCCGAAAGCAAGGAGTACTCATCCCCCCTGTTGACGCTGAAAATAAGCGCCAAAAGTCTTTCGAAAAACAAAATGACGAAGTACATCAAAAAGCCGGCGATCTCCGCTTTGTTAAAAAACGATTCTCTCTTTTCCACGGTTGCCTCCTACGGGTATTTTACAATAAAGCCGCCGGAAAATCAATCCGACGGCAAAAAGGATGTTTTATAAAACTCAACTTGCCTTCTTGGGGGCGTTCAACTTGACGTATTGCTTATCGATGTACAGCTTGTAATCCGCGCGCTGGAAGCAGTTTTGCATCGTGTCGTGCCCACCTAAGTACTCATCGTAACCGGCGCCGATGGACAACTCGTACGGAGTGGTTTCCCTTAAGCACATGGCGTCTATTTCTTCACGGATGCTGACGATAACGGCGTCAAGTTCCGACTCGGCATAGGGATGCAATATCAAGATGAATTCATCGCCGCCGTATCTGCCGAGGAAGGAGGGAATGGCGGTCTCCTTTGTAACCTTCTTAAGCGCCGCGGCAATGAGCGCAAGCGCGCGGTCGCCTTCGGCGTGCCCGTAAGTGTCGTTTACAAGCTTGAAATCATTGACGTCCAACATCACCACAAAAGTTCTTCTGCGGTCCTTTCTGTTGTTGACTTCCTGCGAAATATATTTTGCAAGTTGCCCGCGGTTGTTAAGCCCGGTCAGCGGGTCGACGGAAATTTGCTTTTCCATCGATTTGATATAAAGGATCAACATCAAGATCGTGCAGCTGAAGCAATAAACCGGCGTCCTGGGCAAGACCAAAACCTGCAACATACCGCCGCCGACAACGATCAGAGGGAACATCCCGATGTAAATATGATTCTTTTTGTGTTCACGATTGGGCTCGACCTTCGCCTTGCGCAACGTATAGAACAAAACCGCAACGATGTAGACCTCGGGCACGGCGATCAAAAACACGTTTAAGACCATCGTCGTGGTAAGATCCTCGTTGATAAGCACCGACGGCGCGAAGATATAAACGGCGATCAACGCAATCGTTGCCAAAATAAAAGGAAACAGCACCGCAAACTTGTTGATCGGACGTTCTCTGTGCGGAACTTGCTCGTACGCCATAACGAAACGCAACCACATATAAGTCACGCCCGCCATCAAAACGTAATTCACAAAGTTTGCCGCAACGACGCTGGTAAACGTCTTGGGGATCACGCCGGCAATAATGGCGGACCAAACGACGTCCGAAATAAAATACAACATAAACGCGACGAGCGCGTGATCGAACTTGATTTGCTTTTCCTGTCTGTCTCCGCTGAAAATATCACGAATGAGCAAAATCGAAAATATGATCAAACAGACCAGATTTGACTCCAAATAATATATAAAATAGTCGGACATAAACGTTAACTACTCCTTCTAAATCGCCCGTTTAGGGCTTTTAAAGTTTGGTCATACCGTTGAAAGAACGATTTCTAATATGTTATATTATTACACAAATTTAATAGTTTGTCAATACAAACTGATAGTTCCGATTTCATTTTTTCTCCCAAACGACGACGAAACCCACCGGCAATCTTGCAATTTCTCCCTAATTTTGCGCATTTTTAAAATCGACAGCATAAAACCGATTTCTTGAGTTTTTAAAAAAACACCTCCGAAAACCTGCCTCGTACGTTTCCGCAGGGCGTTTTTATTACAAAACCTTCATTTCCCTCACCGTTTTTGTAAAAAACTTGACAATTATTGTAAAATGTGGCATAGTAAACATAGTCGGAAAAGGAAAACTATGGAAAAACTCATTCGATTGTTACAAACCCATATGGAAGAACCCAAGCCTTTCGGCGCGTTTCATCTGACCGCCTTGGCGATCGTGGTGGTCCTCACCGTTCTGCTCTGCGTTTTTTTCCGTAACGCGGACGCCACGACCTATCGCAACATTCTTATCAGCATTTGGGCTATTATGTTTGTGATGGAAGGAGTCAGGCAACTGATCCTCTCCTGCACCTTCACTCCCGAAGGCAAAGCGGTCTGGGCTTACCAATGGCATGCCTTCCCGCTGCAGCTTTGCGATTCGCCCCTCTATATTTTGTTACCGATTGCACTCTTAAAAGACGGCAAACTGCGCACCGCCCTCTCTTCCTATGCATTCACCTACGTTTTGCTTGGCGGCATGGCAACTTACATCGCGCCGGACAGCATCTCCACCACCGTCGTTTATTTGAACGTGCAAACCTTGGCGCACCACGGCTTCCAGATCATTTCCTGCATCTTCATCGGCGTATACAACCGCAAGAGCATTTGCTTCCGCAGGTTTTTGGACGCCTTTATCGTCTTTATCATTGCCGTCTGCATCGCCACGGTCTTCAACGTTGTGATGCACCACGTTATCCCCGATCAGGTGATCAACATGTTCTACATCAGCCCCTACTTCCTCAAAACCGCGCCCCTTATCTTCAACGCGGCGTGGAGCAAGATGAGCGGCATCGGCAGGTTGTTCTTCTACATCGGCGGCATGACGGGCATCGCGTTCATCATCTTTATGGTGTTCTACCTGTTCGCCCGCTTGATAAGGCGCAAACAAAGGAAGGCTACCGCACAAGCAGCTTAAAGGATCGGCAAACTAAAAGGATCGGGTCAATCCCGATCCTCTTTTTTTATGCTCATGATATAGGCTTTTCGTCGTTCGTTCATCTGTGGGACGAAGGCGTCCTCAATGGTATGACTGTATTTAAAGCCGCACTTTTCCTGCGCGCGCTTGGACTTCACGTTGCCGTCGTAGTAGCCGCACCAAACTTTCGTTACGCCAAGGTCATCAAAGGCGTGGCGCAACACTTCCCTGACCGCTTCGGGCACAAGCCCCCTGCCCCAATACGGCACGCCTAT
>JAGAAA010000126.1 GCA_017615495.1 Clostridia bacterium | reverse complement strand
CCGCGGAGGTACGCGTCGATCTCGGCGTAGGTGACGCCCATTTCGCTTTCATCGGTCTGCCCTTCAAAAAGTCCTGCGGAAGGCGCTTTGGTCACCACGTGATCGGGCGCGCCGAGGTAGCGAAGGAATTCAAACACTTCGGTAGCGGTAAGGTCGGCAATGGCGTTGAAGTCGCAAGCGCCGTCGCCCCATTTGGTAAAGTAACCCATATACCTCTCGCTGGCGTTGCCGGTGCCCGCTACGAGGTACCCTTTCTCCGCGCCAATAGCGTAAAGAGTGGTCATACGAAGACGAGGGGCGATGTTGGAAAGAGCGCCTTTGGTGGTGAAGGAATTCCCCGTCGCTTTCAAAAGCGATTCTCTGACTTCGGTAAGATCCACGATCATGGTATCCACGCCGTATTTTTTGGCGACGGCAAGGCCGTCCTCCTTATCCTCCCCAAAGTTGCGTTTGGAAGCGCAAGGCATGATGACGCCAAGCAAGTTATCGGTGGCAAAGGAGCACAACGCCGCTACGAGCGCGCTGTCCTTACCGCCGCTGTTGCCAAACACGATGCCCTTCGCGCCGGAAGAGGCAAGCATGTTTTTGATAAACGCTACTCTTTTCTCTTTTTCCTTTCCCCAATCTCTCATAATGACCTCCTTGTTTTGGTCAATAAACTTAATTTAACAGCATTATAACACGATTGATATTCAAAAGTTTACGATTTTGTTGTAATTGTGCGCGAAAATTTATTATAATAGATTTTGAGGTACTTATATGAGCAACTTTTTTTATCCCGAAAAATACAAAAGCATCCTCGGCGTGTACGACACACAGGTTGCCATCGGCTATCTGAAACGCTTCTTTGAGGACAAACTTGCGGCGGCTCTCAACCTGATCCGCGTTTCCGCCCCCTTGTTCGTTGACCCCAAGACGGGCCTCAACGACGACCTTAACGGCGTGGAACGCGCGGTCAATTTTGACATCAAGGAAACGGGCAAGGAAGCGCACATCGTCCATTCCCTTGCCAAGTGGAAGAGGCAAGCCCTTCAAAAATACGGCTTCCCCGTCGGGCAAGGCTTATATACCGACATGAACGCCATTCGCCGCGATGAGGAGATGGACAACCTCCACTCTATTTACGTGGACCAATGGGATTGGGAGAAGGTCATCGACCGCAACACCCGCAACGTGGAGTACTTAAAGAGCGAGGTCAAAAAGATCGTCGCCGCCATTGCGGACACCAAGGACGCCATCAACAAAAAGTATCCTTCCTTGAAAACCACCCTTTGCCGCGAAGTGGCCTTCGTCACCACGCAGCAACTGGAAGACCTTTACCCCGACCTTTCCCCCAAGGAGAGGGAGGACGTTTTCCTCGCGGAATACAAAACCGCCTTCGTGATGCAGATCGGCGACAAATTAAAGAGCGGTAAAAAGCACGACGGCAGAGCGCCCGACTACGACGACTGGGCGTTAAACGGCGACATCCTCTTCTACAACGAAGTTTTGGGCAGAGCCTTCGAGGTCTCCTCGATGGGCATCCGCGTGGATGAAAAGAGCATGGACGAGCAGCTTACCAAAGCCGGCGCGGACGACCGTCGCGCCCTTGCCTTCCACAAGGCGGTGCTTTCGGGCGAGCTTCCGCTCACGATGGGCGGCGGCATCGGGCAATCCCGTTTGTCGATGCTTCTTTTGGAAAAAGCGCACATCGGCGAAGTGCAGGTTTCCCTTTGGGACGACGACACCATCGCCGCGGCAAAGAAAAACGGCATAGTCATTTTGTAATAGGGAGGCAAATCGTGAAAAGTATCCCCGAAATTTTCGGCAGCGCGGTCTTCAACGACGAAAAGATGCGCGAACGTCTGCCGAAAGACGTATACGAATCCTTAAAAAAGACGGCAAGCAGCGGCGCGAGGCTTGAGCCCACGATTGCAAACGTGGTGGCGGAAAAAATGAAGGAATGGGCGTGCGAAATGGGCGCTACCCATTTTACCCATTGGTTCCAACCGATGACGGGCATCACTGCCGAAAAACACGATAGCTTCATCTCCCCCGTCAAAGGCAGCGACCGCGTGATCATGGAGTTCCGCGGCAAGGAACTTTCTTACGGCGAGCCGGATGCCTCCAGCCTTCCCAACGGCGGGCTCCGCGCCACTTTCGAAGCGCGCGGCTACACGGCTTGGGACCCCTCCTCTTACGCCTTCGTAAAGGACGGCACCCTCTTCATCCCCTCGGTCTTTATTTCCTATTCGGGCGAAGCGCTTGACAAAAAGACCCCCCTTCTCCGCTCCATTCAAGCCCTCGGCAAACAGGCGTCAAGAATTCTCGCTTTGTTTGGTGGCGCAAGCGGCACCACCGCAACGCCCACCGTCGGCGCGGAACAAGAGTACTTCCTTTTGGACAAAGAAGTTTATTTGAAGCGCCCCGACCTCATCACCTGCGGCAGAACGCTTTTCGGCGCGCCGCCCGCAAAGGGGCAGGAACTTCACGACCATTACTTCGGCGCCATCAAACCCCGCGTCAAGGCGTTTATGGCTGACCTTGACCAGGAACTTTGGAAGCTTGGCGTTTTGGCAAAAACCAAGCACAACGAGGCGGCTCCCTCTCAGCACGAGCTTGCCCCCCTCTTTAACGGCGCTAATACCGCCACCGACCACAACCAGCTTACGATGTCCGTCATGCGCACCATTGCTGAAAAGCACGGCTTGGTCTGCCTCCTGCACGAAAAGCCCTTTAAGGGCGTAAACGGCAGCGGCAAGCACAACAACTGGTCCTTGCAATCGGATACCGGCGTCAATCTGTTCGAGCCGGGCGAAACCCCTGCGGAAAACGCGCAGTTCCTTTTGTTCCTGACCGCCGTCATCAAGGCGGTGGACGATAGGCAAGACCTCTTGCGCATGAGCGTTGCCACCGCAAGCAACGACCACCGCTTGGGCGCCAACGAAGCACCGCCCGCCATCATCAGCGTTTCCCTCGGGACGGAACTGACCGACCTTTTGACCGCCATTGAGCAAAACGCCACCTTCAAGGGACGCAAAAAGGTGCAGATCGAGATCGGCGCGGACGTGCTGCCCAAGATCCCCAAGGATACGACGGACAGAAATCGCACCAGCCCCTTTGCTTTTACCGGCAACAAGTTTGAATTCCGTATGCCGGGCAGCAGCCTTTCGGTCGCGGGTCCCAACGTTATTTTGAACACCATCGTCGCGGAAGCTTTGGACGAATTTGCCAACAAACTTGAGGGCTCCTCGGACTTCAAAGCCGACCTCAACAAATTGATCCGCGAAACCATCGTCAAGCATAAGCGCATCATCTTCAACGGCGACGGTTACAGCAAGAGTTGGGAACTCGAAGCGGAAAAGCGCGGGCTTTTGAACCTCCGCACCACCGCCGACGCCCTCCCCTGCTTCGTCAAAGAGGAAAACCGCCGGTTGTTTGAAAAGTACGGCGTCTTCACCGAAGCGGAGATCTTCTCGCGGTATCAGATCATGCTTGAAAGCTACTCCACCACCGTGGACATTGAAGCCCTGACCATCATCGACATGGTCAAGCGCAACATTCTGCCCGCCGCGGAAGCTTATCAAAACGAGCTTTGTGACATCATCTTAAAGAAGAAGGACATCCTCGGCGAAGATAGCACGGGCACCGAAAAGGCAGTTTTGGAAAAGACTTCTACCCTTTCAAAGAACCTGACCGGGCTCCTTGGCGATCTGGAAAAGAAAGTCGCTTATTCCAAAGGTCTTGCGGGGCTGCCGCAAGCCATCTTCTGCAAAGAGGAGATCCTCACCACCATGGAGGAGATGCGCGACGTCATCGATTCCCTCGAGCGCATCGTGGATGCGGCATACTGGCGTTTCCCCACGTACAACGACTTACTTTACTCCGTAAACTGAGCGAACATAGCGCACATTTACTTTGTTACTAACTGCAAGGCGGCGATTCGCCGCCTTTTGTTGTGCCTCGCAACCGCACCACTCTCTTCGCTCGGTTTGGGAAATGAATTGGAAGATTCTTTTTGTAAGAGTTTTTACACAAGCGAGCGCGGAGAATAGTGCTTAGACGCGACGCGATGAAAAAACGCGCAGGCGCGTACTTGTCGTACGTAACTGCGCGATTTTTGAATCAGCAACAAAGTATAAGCGCTGTTATACGCGCTCGCTCTTAGTCGAAGAAGAGGGGCAGATATTGCAGGTAAATTACGTCCGAGCGTTTTGCGGCGTCGCCTTCGGCGAGAACGAACGCTTTGCCCACCACGTCGCCTTCCGCATGGGAAAGGAGCTGTTCCAACGCGTAAAGGGATTCGCCCGTAGAAACCACGTCGTCCACGATGAGCACCTTTTTGCCCTTCAAGCTATCGAGTTCCGACTTGTCAAGGTAAAGCTCTTGCATCTTGGCGGTGGTGATGGACTTCACGTACACTTTGACCGGCGT
>JAGAAA010000125.1 GCA_017615495.1 Clostridia bacterium | reverse complement strand
GCTTCGCTCGGGAACAGTTACGTACAAGGAGTACGCGCCTGTCCCACTCGCTCGCGGAGCGTTTGTCTAAGTACCACTCTCCGCAGTCGCTTTTTATATAATCAGCACTTTCCGCGCTCGCTATTTCGAATATTTCCGCAACTTGCGCAATGCGCAAACTTCACTATTCGTCTTTACGAATAACTTCACTGCGTAGCAACTTCACTTTGGCTAAGCCAAAACTTCACTCTTTATGGGCTTGCTGTTTGATTTAAATTAGGGTATAATAATAAAAGATCGTTTTGGAGGCAGTTCATGCGTATTGCTGTTGACGGATACGGCGGGGATTATTCTCCCACCGAGGTTGTAAAAGGCGCGCTTGCCGCGTTGGAGCAAGATAAAGATATTGAGATCCTTTTGACCGGCAAGAGGGAAGAACTTGTTGCGCTTGCGGGCGAGCATGACCGCCTTATTATTCGCGATGCGCGTGAGGTTATCGGTTGTGATGAAGTGCCCACCGTTGCCGTACGCACCAAAAAGGAAAGTTCTCTTGTCGTGGCTTTGGACGCCGTCAAGGACGGGGAGGCGGACGGGCTTGTTTCCGCAGGGTCCACCGGCGCGGTTCTGATCGGCGCCACGTTGAAGATAGGCAGGGTGAAAGGGGTGGAGCGTCCCGCTCTTGCTCCCGCGCTTCCCACTGTGACGGGGGGCAACGTGATCTTGTGCGATTGCGGCGCAAACGTGGATTGCCGCCCGACCTACCTCGTGGGCTTCGCCCGTATGGCAGTCGCCTATCAAAAGGGCGTCTTTGGGCTGGAAAACCCGCGCGTAGGGCTTTTGAACAACGGCGCGGAAGAGACCAAGGGCAACGCCTTCTCCGTGGAATGCCACGGGCTTTTGAAGAATGCCAAAGGCATCAATTTCATCGGCAACGTGGAAGCGCGCGACATTCTCTCCGGCGAGGTGGACGTCGTGGTCGCGGATGGGTTTGACGGCAACGTTGCGTTAAAGAGCGCGGAAGGCACGGCAAACGCCGTTTTCTCTCTTCTCAAACAAGGTATTTACGCGGGCGGCACGCGCGCCAAACTCGGCGCATTGATGCTGAAGCCCGTTTTCAAAGGATTGAAACGCAAGTTGGATTACAACGAGCACGGCGGGGCGGCGTTTCTCGGGCTCAAAAAGCCCGTCGTTAAGGCGCACGGCTCTTCTAAGGCAAAATCCATTTGCGGGGCGATATTGCAGGTTAGGGATATGATCGCGGGCGGCGTTTCCGAGCGCCTTGCCGCCGATCTCCAAAAGGACGTTCAAAATGATTGATTTTGCGGAAATTTACGAACGAATCGGCTATGTTTTCAAGGATGCTTCCTTGCTGGAAAAAGCGCTTACGCACAGCTCTTTTGACCGTGAAAACAACTACGAGCGCCTGGAATTTTTGGGCGACAGCATCGTCGGTTTTGCAGTAAGCGAACTTCTTTACCATCAGCAAAACGAAACCGAAGGGGAAATGACAAAAACGCGCGCCTCGATGGTTTCCAAAGAACCGCTTGCCGGTCTTGCGGATCTTCTCACTTTTTCCAAAAACTGCCAGCGTCGCAACTGTGCGCTTTCCGTCAAAATGAAGTGTGACCTTTACGAAGCGGTCACCGCGGCTATCTCGCTTGACGGCGGGCTTGAAAAGGCGGTGGACTTTGTCAAGCGTACCATTTTGCTTGCGCCGCACGCTTCTTCTGATTACAAGAGCAAGCTCAAGGAGCATTGCGAAAAGAACAAACTTTCCTACCACGCGCCGTATACTTCCGCGGGCAGGGATGACAAAAAGACTTTTACGGTGGAAGTTTACGTTGGAGGCAAAAGCTACGGCGTGGGCAAGGGCTCTTCCGTCAAAGCGGCGGAAAACGAGGCTTGCCGCCTCGCTTTGAAGGCTCTCCACCTAATTTAAAACAAAAATCTTCCCTAAAATTTGCTAAACACTTCCCATTCGCTTATATTATGTGTTATAATTACGTAGTATAAGCGACTTTTTCGCTTTGATGGGAGACAGATGATCAACTTCAAGAGGCTCGAACTACAAGGATTTAAGTCCTTCGCCGGCAAAACCGTAATAGATTTTAAGAATAGCTTTACGGGCATCGTCGGCCCGAACGGCTGCGGCAAAAGTAACGTCGCGGACGCTGTTCGTTGGGTTCTCGGTGAGATGAGCGCAAAAGCTCTTCGCGGCGCCAAGATGCAAGACGTCATCTTCAACGGCACCGAGAAGCGCCCCTCGATGTCCTATTGCGAAGTTTCCCTCGTTTTTGACAATTCCAACCACGTTTTCAAAACCGACCGCGAAGAAGTTGTGGTCACCCGCAAGCTGTACCGTTCCGGTACCAGCGAGTATTATCTTAACCACAACATCTGCCGTTTGCGTGACATCTTGGACGTGATGCGCGACAGCGGCGCCGGCAAGGACGGCTATTCCATCATCGGGCAGGGCAAAGTTGCCGAGATCATGGATTCCAAGCCCATTGATCGTCGCCAGATCTTTGAAGAAGCGGCGGGCATCGCCAAGACCAAGGCGGAGAAGATCGAGACGGAACGCAAGCTTGCCCGTTCCGCGGAGGATATCCAGCGTTTGAACGACATCACGGCGGAGCTTTCCCGTCAGCTTGCCCCCCTCGCCAAACAACGCGAAGCGGCGCAAAAGTTCTTTGAGTTCAAGGAGCAGATGCGCTATCAGGAGGTCAACTATTACCTCTATTCGCGCGAAGACAGCGTGCGTAAAAAGCAAAAAATAGCGGAAAACGTTAAGGCGTTTACCGAAGAACTTTACGCCAAGGAAAGCGAGTCTTTGCGCTTGGCGGCAAACCACGACCAAACCCTTGAGGACATCGACCGCAACGAAAAGGAAGTCCGCGCCTTGATGGAAGAGAGGGAGCGCTTAAAGGTCAGCAGCGAAAAGAACAGCGGCTTGATGGCGGTTTATCAAAACAAGATCGCCCACTTGACCGAGGAGATCACCCGTTTGGAAGAGGAGCTTGCTTCCGCTACTGCGGATGGCAACGTGACGGCGGAAACGCTGGCGGAAGCCAAAAACATCCTCGACATCCGCAATAAGGAACTTTATCTTGCCGAGCAAAGGCTCGACGCCTTAAACGACAAGTATTTTGCTCTTTTAGAGCAAATCGCAGGCAACGAAAGCAACATTGAGCGTTCCAACAGCGAAGTTTTTGACGTGTTCGGCAGACTGTCGGACGTCAAGAGTTCTCTTGCCGGGCTTTACGCCGAGGCAGGCTCTCTCCGCAAGCGTTTGGCATCGTTGGACCTTGCCATCAAGTCTTCCGGCGCCACCATCGAGCGTGAGGAAAAGAACTCCGAAGATTGCCGCGCCCGCATTGACGAATGCAACAAAAAGAAGCAGGAGATCCGCGAAAAGCGGGTGCTCCGCATGGGTGAATTCAACGAGATCCGTCAAGGTCTTTACGCGATGAACCGCGATCTTGACGCCTTAAATGCGGAATACGCAGGCAAGGAAGGCCGCGTCCGCGCAATGGCGGAAATGGTGGGTCAGCACGACGGCTATCAACAAGCCGTTAAGCTTTTGCTTAACGACGCCGCAAACGATCCCTCCCTCAACGAGCACATCGAAGGCGTGGTCGGGCAGCTCATCAAAGTGCCCAAAGAGTACGAAGTGGCGATCGAAGCCGCTCTCGGCGCATCGGTGCAACACGTGGTCACTCCCACCGATACCGACGCCGTTTATATCGTCAATTATTTGAAGAAGATGGAGTACGGCGTGGCGACGATGATCCCCGCTAACAAGGCTCGTCCGCAAAACCTCGCCTACGAATATCGCGGCGTTTTGGAGATGCGCGGTGCCATCGGCATTTGCTCCGACCTCATCACTTACGATCCCCGTCATTACGAGGTTATTTCTCAGCTCCTCGGCAGGACTGTCCTCGCAGAGGACCTGGAGTGCGCTCGCCTGATGGCTGACCGCTACGATTACGGCGTCAAGATCGTCACTTTGGACGGAGACATCATCGACCCGCGCAGGACCATCACGGGCGGTAGCCGTCGCCAAAAGACCTCTTTGCACCTCAGCAAGGAGCGCGAGCTTGCCGACGCGCAAAAGGAACTTAAGGATATCTTTATGCGCCGCGAAACGCTTCGCGCGGAAGTGGAGCAGAAGGGCGCGGAAGCCAAGAAGATCGAGGAGGAAGTTTACGCCCTCCGCGACGACCTGCAGGACCTCGACGTAAAGGTCACCGCCGAGACCGAGCGCATTGCCACTTCCGAAAAACTCATTGAAGAAACCAACGAGCGCATGACCAAGGATCAGGCGGAATATGACGAGCTCAACGAGCGTTTGACCGCCATTTCCAAAGAGATCACCGCCGCGGAAAGCCTTAACCAAGATATCGAGGGCAAAAAGGCAAGCGTGCAAGGCGTGGCGCAAGCCTCCAAGACGGACGTGGAAAACATGCGCAAGATGCGCGACGCGCTTTCCTCCGCCGTCACCAACGCGCAGGTGGAACTCTCCTCGTTGAAGATGGAGATCAGCCGAGTGGAAGGGGATATCAAACGCTTGGAGGAGGAGAAGACCTCGTCCGACCGCGAAAGCGCCGAGAAACGCACGCAGCTTGAAACCGTTCGTTTGGAATTTGAAAAGCAACAGGCAAACGCCCCCGCCTTGGAGTTTACCAAGTCGGAGAAGGAACGCTTGACCGAGATAGAAAAGGAACTTGGCGTCAAGGATATGGCAAAAGCCGCCTTGCGCGCTTCCTTGAGCGAGATCGAAAAGGAACGTTCCGCCGTCACCGACGTCATCAACTCGATTATGGATAAGCGTGCGCGCGAAGAATCCAAGGTGGAAAAGATCGACGGTGACCTCGCCTCCCTCCGCGAAAGGGTGCTTGGCGAATACGAGCTTTCCGAGGAGGAAATGCTCGCCCTGCGCGACGAGGAAAATTTCGTTCCTTCCGCGGCGCCTTCCGCAATCAACAGCTTGAAGGGCAAGATCGCCCAGCTCGGTAGCATCAACTTCAACGCCTTTGAGGATTACGACAACGTTCTTAAGCGCCACGAGGAACTTTCCACGCAACTTGAAGACCTCATTAAGGCAAAAGAGGATCTTGAAAAATTGATTGCCGCGATGAACAGCGATATGCTCGTCAAGTTTAACGCCGCGTTTGAGAACATCAACAACAATTTCAAAAAGACCTTCTCCGATTTGTTTGGCGGCGGCAGCGCCAACCTCGTTTTGGTGGATGCCGATCCTGAAAATCCGAGTGAACTTGAAAAGGGCGTGGATATCGACGTAAAACTTCCCGGAAAGGCGCATCAAAACCTGCATTCCCTCTCCGGCGGCGAGCAGGCGCTTACTTCCATTGCCATTTTGTTCGCCATCTTGAAGCTTCGCCCGATGCCGTTCTCCATCT
>JAGAAA010000124.1 GCA_017615495.1 Clostridia bacterium | reverse complement strand
GAACGTCGATACTGAGGTCGGAAAGCGGGAAGGTGCAGCAGGGATGGACGTACCCGAATTCCTTATCCGCAAGCCTTCTGCCATCCACCGAAGCGGGGATATACACGTCGCCGGAAAGAAGTTGCGAGTGACACCAACCGCACCTACCGCTGCGGCAGTCGGACGGCGGGTTCAAACCGGCGTCTTCCATGGCGCGGAGCAGGGTGGTGTTTGCGTCGCAGGGGATCTTTGTGGTTTCGCCCGCGATGGTGACGGTCAAGGTGAACTTGTCCTCGATGTTGCCGGTGTAATCGGCGTTCTTTTCGGGATGGAAATATTCACCGAAAAGCTCGTGGCGCACGAACTTGCGGCGGATACCCAGTTTTTCGATCTCCTTATCCGCAAAGTTGTACATTGCTTGCGGGCCGCACATAAAGATGGAGAAGTCGCCCTTGGGCGCGTACTTCTTAATGAGGTCGGCGGTGATGAAACCGCTTTCGCACCCCGCCTTTTCCTCATTGGAAAGCACGTTGACGAGCTTGATCTTGTCGCACTTTGCCGCCCAGGCGTTGAAGTCGTCGCTGAAGACGGCGTCTTGATAAGTGCGGCTACCGTAGAGAAGCACCAACGAGCAGGGCTCGTCGCCTTCGTAGATGGCTTTTGCCAACGCGCGGAAGGGGGTGATGCCGCTACCGCCCGCAATGCCGATCACGGTGCCCGCGTCACGAAGGCGTTCGTAGGTGAAGTCACCCAGCGGGGCGGAAGCGGTAACTTCCTGCCCGACCTTCCAATTGTCCAAAATGAACTGCGAAACGATACCGCCGCCCACTCTCTTGACGGTGATCATATAGAAGCCGTCCAAGGTGTCGGCAGGGGAAGACGCGATGGAATAGGGGCGCTTGAAGATCTTGCCGTTGATATCAGCGCATACGCTGAGGTATTGACCCGCCGAGAACCACGCGAGGGAAGAAGTGCCCTTCTTGGGGTTGGGGGCGAGCACGATGCTCTTCATATCGGGAGAGAACTCGTGGATCTCCTTGACCACGAGGTTTTGCGCTTTGGGGTGAAGCTCCGCCGCGAGTTTGTTGGGGTAGTAGTCGAGGAGGTCTTTTGCCGGGGCGTTCGAAGCCTTGCCGATGGTGCTGATCCTCTTGGTGATCACGCCCACCATTTTAACGCGAGATAACTTGCTGATCTTAGACTTGCTCATGTTATTTGCCCTCCTTCAAATCTTTTACGACCTGTCTGCCCGTCTTGTCGCCGGTAATGTAGCCGGAGGGGAAGCCGTCGCCGCGCGTGTGGTGTCCGCCGCAGAAGTAGAGGTTGGGAATGTTGAATTCCATCTGTTCCAAGGCGATACGCCCAACGATGTTGTCCCAGCTGCCGGTATCGTAGCCGTAGATGGCGCCTTCCGGCGTGCCGAGGTAACGCGCAAAGGTCACGGGAGAAGCGATTGCGATCTCCTCAATATAGGGACGGATGGTGATGCCCATCGTCTCTTCGTAGTCCTTGATGAACTTTTCCGCAACGGTGTTTTTGAATTCCTTATACTGGCGGGGGGTAAGATCCTCGGGGAAGTCGCCCGGCATATACGGAATGGTGAAGAACAGGGTGGAAGTGCCCTTGGGCGTTGCGTTGGGGATGGGTACGTTCAAGCAGTTGACCACGTAGTAACCGAAGTTCTGCCTCGTCTCAAACTGCACGCGAGCGTCTCTGTGACGGGCGATAAATACGCTGTAATCCTCGATGCCAAGCTCCTCCCTCGTCTTATCCAAACCGAGGTAGATGGTGACGAAGGTCATGCCGAACTTACGGGCGTTTGCCATTTTCTTGAAGCGGGAAGGGAAGTTTTTGGCATCCGCGCGGTTGATGACGTTGTTGGGCATGATGTTGGAAATGATCTTTTTGGCGCGGAATTCTTCGCCGTTTGCCACGACGCCGCACGCCTTGCCCTTTTCATCAAAGAGGAAGCGGGTGACTTCGCTGTTGTAACGCACTTCGCCGCCAAAGCTTTCAAAAGCTTTTACGAGGCTTAAGGAAAGCTCGTGCGAACGGTTGAAGGGCATCGTCGGTTTGACTTCCATATAAGCGGTCAAAAGGCTGATGAAGTGCAGGGCGGAAAGGTCGTCCGTCGGGACGCCCAAATAGCCCCAATAGGTGTTCAAAATGGAGCGGGCTTTTTCGGGGATGCCAAGCGCCTTTTCCACTTCTTCGGTGCTGTGCGAAGCGCAACGCATAAAGTCGCCGTACTTGGACATCAAAACGAAGGGGTTGATCTTGGGGCCGTTTTTGCCGGTGTTCATATAAAGCTGAGCGTCACCGATGTTTTTGACAAGGTCCAAAAGGTTTGCCACGCTTTCGCGGCAACCGGGGACGGCGGCTTCCATATCGTTGAGGAAGTTTTCCCTTCCGGTGTGCATCACCACGTCGTAACTGCACTCGGGATCTTTACAAATGGAGCGGTAAAGGGTGGTTTCGTGCAAAAGGTCCACGCTTGCGCCCAAATCGGCAAAGATCTTTTTGGAGGACTCCAGATCCTCACAAGTATCCTCCGCGCAAAGTTCGTGAAGCGCCGGTTCAAATTCAAACCTGCCTCTGATAAAGCTGGTAGCGCATCCGCCCGGAAGATTGTGCTTCTCGAGGAGTAAGGTTTTGTACCCCGCCTGCGCTGTGGTCGCTGCGGCTACCAAACCGCCGTTACCCGCGCCGACGACAATGACGTCATATTCTTTCATACACCGTCTCCTTTATAAAATAGTATACTTATACTGTACAGTATAAAAGGTCAAAAGTCAATAAGCGAAACAAAAAACTGCGGTAAATTTGCCGCAGTTTTTCCCCGTAAGGCGCGCTCTTATCCGCCCTCTTTATCAGTTTCTGTTTTTGCGATAAGAAGAGGGAGAAATGCCTTCCTTCTGCTTGAAAATCAAAGTTAAGTAATTGCCCGATGAAAAACCGCAAACTTCCGCGATCTCTTCAATGGATTTGTTTGAGGTGGCAAGCAATTCCTTGACCTTGGTCAGGCGGAGGCGCAAAAGGTAATGCATCGGCGTGCAACCGAGGTCCTTTTTGAAGTGGTAATTTAAGGTTTGCTTTGTGGCGTAGATCCTTTCCGCAAGGTCGTCCAGCGTCAAGGGCTCCGCAAAATTGGCGTTCATATAGTTGATGGCTTTGGTGACGAGGGGGGAAGCCTGCCCTTCGTTTTCCACCGATTGCGGCAAGCGGTTTTCCGCAAAATGGTACAAGGTCAAAATGAAGTAATCGAACTTTGCCTTATCCACTTCGCGCTTGTGCTCCTCCGATAAAGGATGGTCAAGCGAAAGGTTCAAGATGTTCAAAAGGGCGGCGGATTGCGCGTCTGTGAGCGGCACGAAGGAAAGGGAAAGGCTGGTCAAAACTTCCTTCTGGAAGTCGTTAAGCATGCTTTCCGTCACGTAAATGTTCACGCGGCGGAAGGCTCCTCCTTCGGTCTTGTGCATCGCAAAGGGGGGCACCACGAGGATGGCGGGCGCGGTGATGGAATAAAGGGCGTTTTCAATGAAAAAACTGCGGTTTCCCGCATAGAGAAAATAAATCTCATAGTGGGGATGAGAATGCAGTTTGCGCATAGCCATTTGAAGCATTGAAGATTCTTCTATTCTGAGAAACTTTTCCATAGCGATTTCATAATACGGTAGACGAGGGGGCTTGTCAAGAAAAAACCTATCAATTTTTGAAAATATTTATGTAAATTGAAAAAAGAATCGTTATTTTTCATATATATAGGAACACAGGCGCATTGTATAATAAGAAAAAACATATAAAGGAAGGTTTGTATGAAATATCTCGATAACGGCAAAAAAGCGGCGGATCTCAAAATCGCTTACGTCGGCGGCGGCTCCAGAGGCTGGGCGCGCGGCTTGATGAGCGACCTTGCGCAAGAAGCATGTATGAGCGGTACGGTCTATCTGTATGATATCGACTACGAAGCCGCAAAATCCAACGAGAAGATCGGCAACTCCATTTACGATAGAGAAGACGTTCTCGGCAAGTGGCATTACAAGGCTGTCCCCACTCTTGAGGAAGCGTTGGACAAGGCGGATTTCGTCATCATTTCCATTTTGCCCGGCACTTTTGACGAGATGGCAAGCGACGTGCATCTCCCCGAGAAGTACGGCATTTACCAGTCGGTTGGCGACACGGTCGGCCCGGGCGGTATCGTCAGAGCGCTTCGTACCATCCCGATGTACAAGGTGATCGCGGAAGGCATCAAAAAGTGCTGCCCCAACGCTTGGGTCATCAACTACACCAACCCGATGACGCTTTGTACCGCGGCTTTGTACGCTTACTTCCCCGAGGTGAAGGCGTTTGGTTGCTGCCACGAAGTTTTCGGCACCCAAAAGATCCTCGGCCTTGCTTATCAAGAAAAATACGGTACCTTCCTTGACAGAAAGGACGTCAACGTCAACGTCGTGGGCGTCAACCATTTTACGTGGATCACTTCCGCGCATTACGGCAACGTTGATTTGATGCCCATCTACAAAGAGTTTGTGGAAAAGCATTACAAGGACGGTTACATCGTGGATACTTCCACCCATTGGATGAACAACACCTTCGTCAGTGCGGAGCGCGTCAAGTTTGACCTCTTCAAGAGGTACGGCGTGATCGCGGCGGCGGGCGACAGGCACCTTGCGGAGTTCTGCCCCGGCTACTGGTACTTGAAGGACCCCGATACCGTCAAGGAATGGAAGTTTGGTTTGACCAGCGTGGATTGGCGTCGTAAGGACCTTGCCGAAAAGCTTGAAAAGACCAACAAGCTCCTTTCCGGCGAGGCTAAGTTCGAGCTCCGTGTGACGGGCGAAGAGGGCGTCAAGCAAATGAAGGGCATCCTCGGCATCGAGCCCTTTGTTACCAACGTCAACATGCCCAACTACGGACAGATCTCCAACCTCCCGCTCGGCGTGGTGGTAGAGACCAACGCTTCCTTCTCGGCGCGTGGCGTGCAACCTGTGACTGCGGGCCCGCTTCCCAAGGGTGTGGATTCTTTGGTGCATAGAGTTGTTTACGGTCAGCAGCTTACTTTGGAAGCGGCGATCACCGGCAACTACGACCTCGCTTTGAAGGCGTTCCAAAACGACGCAAACGTTTGCATCGCGCCCGACAAGTCCCGCGAGCTTTTCGAGAAGATGCTCGAGAACACCAAGGCTTACCTCCCCTTCTACGACAAGTGGGTCAAAAACAAGTAAGCCGGTTTTGACGTAAAAAAGAAGCCGTCCCGAAAAGGACGGCTTTTTTATTTTATTTTGTTTTACTTTTGGGGAAACAACACGTCGGCTTTGGTCAAAACCAGATCGGCAAAGAAGGAATTTGCCCAAGCAAACCACGGGCGGGTGAAGACCTTGTCGTTGTCCTTTTGCACGCTTTCGTGGATGTAATGGGTGCCGCCCGTCGAATGTGCTATCATCGAAACGCAGTTGCGTATCTCCTCTGCGTCGTTTGAGGTCATTGCCTGTACGATCAAGGAGAGAGGCCAAACGTAGCCGTCGGGGGTGTGCGGGCTGCCGATGCCGGTGATGGCGCTGCCTTCAAAGTAATAGGGATTGCTCTTGGAAAGCATATAAGCGCGGGTGTTTTCGTAAAGTTTCTTATCCACGAAGGGATAGTCCACGTAGGGCAGGGAAAGCAGGTTGGGCACGTTGGCGTCGTCCATCACGTTGTGATTGCCCAATCCGTCTGTCTCCAAGGCGTAGATCTTGGTTCCGTTGGGCGCTTCGGCGGCGGCGCATTCATCCAGCGCGCGACGGATCTCGTCGGAAAGGTCGGCGCACTTCTTTTCACGCTCAAGGTCTCCCATTTTGACAAAGAGGGGACGAAGCTTTTCCAACACCGAGCAGATGAACATATTGCCCGGGATGTAGTAATTGTAGGTGCAGTTGTCGTCGCTGGGACGGTAGCCGGACCAAACCAATCCGTTTTCCTTGACCGGGGCGCCGTAGCCGCACCATTGCTCGTGCCTGCGGTCAACGCGCTCGTGATAGTAAGGAGAAAAACTCTTGTGCCTTTGTTCGGTGCGGAAGGTGGAGATGACTTTGTCAAACGCTTGCAGGAACAAATCGTCCATTGCGCTTTCATCCCCGGTGGCAGCCACGTACCTCGTAAGGAGCCACAAGGGGTAACACAGGGAATCAAGCTCGAACTTGCGCTCCCATACCCACGGGGAATTCTTGGGGATGTCGTGCACGTGCCCTCTGCCGTTTGCTTCGCGGTTGAATGCGTTTGCGTAGGGGTCGATCAAAATAAAGGAGAATTGCTTTTTGAGTACTGCCTTGACCAACTCGCGCACGGAAGGGCACTCCTTTGCAAAGTGCAAATATTGCATCACCTGCGCCGCGCTATCGCGAAGCCACATCGCGGGGATGTCGCCCGTGATCACGAAGGCGCTGCCGTCCTTTTCAAAGAAAACGGTGGTTAAGATGGTGTTGAAAAAAGCGTTGTGGAATAGTTTTTTGAAATCGGGGTCGTCGATGCGATTTTCAAAGCTTTCCACCGCCTTAAAAAGGTCGGTAAAACGCTCTTCGTTCATTTTGCTGTTTAGGGAACTGATGGTTTTTTCTTTCATTGGTTTGCTCCGAGTTAATCGATGAAGTCTTTTCTGTAATTTACTTTAAAATGGTTTGCGATGGTGACGAGGTTTTCGTCGGTGATGGTGTTTTTACGCGGCAGATGCGCGGTGAGCATATATACCTGGGCGGCCTTTTCCACCGTTTCGATCAAACCGAAGGTTTCGTCCATATCCTTGCCCGCGCCGTAAACGCCGTGCAAGCCCCAAACCACCACGCGGTAGTCCTTCATCTTGCTTGCCGTTGCCACGCCGATTTCGTTGGTGCCGCAAAGCATCCAGGGAAGCACGCCCACGCCGTCGGGGAAAACCACGATGCACTCGGTGCACATTTGCCACAAAGAGCGGGTGAAGGCACGGTCTTCCAATTCGTGCACGAAGTTCATCGCAAGGAGGTAAGTGGGGTGGCAATGCATGACGACGCGGTTTTTGGGGTCGGCCTTGAGCCTCGCAATATGGCTCATCATATGGGCGGGGAATTCCGACGTGAACTTGCCGCCGTCCTTGTAGCCCCAAAGCAGCTCCGCCGTCTTGCCGTCTGCCTTGATGCGCACGATGCCGAGGTTGTTTTCGGGGTCGTCCGTAACGTTTTTGAAATACTTGCCAGTGCCGGTCACGAGGAAGATCTTGCCCGCAAGTTCCTTGGCTTCAAAGCCGATGGGAATCTCGCGGATCACCTTGTTGAGGTCAAGATACTCCGCAACTTCCTTTTCATCCAAAAGGTAGCTGATGTTGCCGCCGTTTCTTTCGTCCCAGCCGAGGCGGTACATATTGGCGGTGGTCAAGCACATTTCTTTAATGAATTTAGAGGTCAAAACGTCTTTCATTTCAGTTTCTCTCCTTGAGAACGCTTTTTTCGTAGTAAGCGATCTCGTCGTAGTAATTTTCATTGAGCCCTTCACGCTTCAGGTACTCTGCCCAAACGTCGGAGAAGGGGAGCATCTTGGCGCCTTCCTGCTCCACCATCAAACGGGTGAAATCGCCCTCGTCCTGGAGCGCTTTCAAACGAGCGTTGGGGAGAAGCAGGGCGTACAACAGCGCTTTTTGCATCGAGCGTTCGCCCGTCACCCAAGCGGAAATGCGGTTGATGGAGGCGTCAAAGTAATCCAAGCCGATCAAAACTTTGTCCGTCGCGTCGTTGCGCACGATCTCCTTTGCGATCTCTTTGAGTTCATCCTCGAAGAGCACCACGTGGTCGCTGTCCCAACGGACGGGACGCGTTACGTGCAAAGCGACTTTGTCGTAGAAGGCGAGGAGGGACGGGATCTTATCCGAAACCACCTCGGTGGGGTGATAGTGCCCGTTGTCAAGCAGGCAGCAGATGCCGCGCGTCGCCGCGTAGTTTTGATAAAACTCGTTGTTGCCCACGGTGTAACTTTCCACACCGATACCGAACACCTTGCTTTCCACCGCGGGGATCACGTACTTTTTGTCGTAGGAAGACAGGATCTCATCCAAGGACTTCTTCAAACGAAGACGAGGCCCGAGGCGGTCGGACGGGACGTCCTTGAAACCGTCGGGGATCCAAATGTTGACCAAGCAGGGCTTGCCGAACGCCTTGCCCATCTCGGCGGCGATCTCCAAGCTGCGCTTGCCGTGCTCCACCCAAAAGCGGCGAATAGTCTCGTCGGGGGAGGAGAGAGTCAAGCCGTCCTTGACCATCGGATGCGCAAAGAAGGTGGGGTTGAAGTCCACGCCGTCCAATCCGATGGACTTAGCAAACTCGACCCATTTTTCAAAATGCCTGTAAGTATAAGCGTCGCGGTCCACCTTGCCCTTGTCCTCGCCGAGGAAGGCGTAGCAAGCGTGCACGTTGAGCCTCTTTTTGCCGGGCATCAGGGAAAGAGCCTTTTTGATGTCGGCAAGCAGTTCGTCCGGCGTCCTTGCTCTGCCGGGGTAGTTGCCCGTCGTTTGGATACCGCCCGAAAGGGAGTCCGCGCCGTCAAAGCCGATGACGTCGTCGCCTTGCCAGCAGTGCACCGAAACGGGGATCTCTTTCAGCGTGTTGAGCGCTTTTTCCGCGTCCACGCCAAAGGAGGAGT
>JAGAAA010000123.1 GCA_017615495.1 Clostridia bacterium | reverse complement strand
TCCCGGGCAGTCAACGTGAGCGTAGTGTCTCTTCTCGGTCTGATACTCAACGTGAGCGGTGTTGATTGTGATACCACGTGCCTTCTCTTCGGGGGCCTTGTCGATCTCGTCATACTTCATGGACGCCGCATTGCCCTTGTTAGCACAGTACATCGTGATAGCTGCTGTCAAGGTCGTCTTGCCGTGGTCGACGTGACCAATGGTTCCGACGTTAACGTGCACTTTGCTTTTGTCAAATTTTTCCTTTGCCATTGTTAATTATCCTCCTAATTACTTTTAACAATAATATTTTGAAGCAGCTATCCGCTGCAACATTTCTTTATTATACTACTTTACTTTGAATTTTGCAACAACACTTTCGGGAGCAAGATCATAATGCTTGAAAGCCATCACGAAGTTGCCGCGACCCGCAGTTGCGCTGCGGAGCGTGGTTGCGTAACCGAACATTTCGCCAAGCGGTACTTCCGCCTCGACGTTTTGGATGTTGCCATCCGCTTCCATCGCCTTGATCCTGCCGCGACGCTTGGAGATCGTGTTCATCACTTCGCCGAGGTACTCTTCGGGAACGGTGATGTTGACCTGCGCGATGGGTTCGAGAAGCGAGGTGCCAACCTTTTCCATAGCCGCCTTAAGAGCCAAAGAACCGGCGATCTTAAAGGCAAGTTCGGAAGAGTCGACTTCGTGGTAGCTACCATCGTAGATGCTCACGTGGAAGTCAAGGATCTCGTAACCGAACAAACCGGTCTTGGAAGCTTCGCGGATACCGTCCATAACAGCGGGCAAGTATTCCTTGGGGATGGAGCCACCGACGGTGTCGTCCTCGATAACGAGGCCGGAGCCCGGTTCACCCGGAGTGACCTTGATCTTACAGTGACCGTACTGACCGTGACCACCGCTCTGCTTGATGTGCTTACCTTCGACGTCGCAGGCGCCCTTAAAGCGCTCTCTGTAAGCAACTTCAGGCTTACCGATGTTTGCTTCGACGTGGAACTCACGGACCAAACGATCCATGATGATCTCAAGGTGCAACTCACCCATACCGGCGATGATGGTCTGACCGGTTTCCTGATCGGTGTAAACGCGGAAGGTCGGGTCTTCCTCGGCAAGCTTTTGGATAGCAACCGCCATCTTGTCTTGGCCAGCCTTGGTCTTGGGCTCGATCGCCTGCGTGATAACCGGCTCGGGGAAGGTCATCTCACCGAAAGCGATGGGATACTTCTCGTCGCAAAGGGTGTTGCCCGTCGTGGTGTTCTTCAGGCCGATAACGGCGCCGATCTCACCGGTGGAAAGGCTTTCCACTTCCTTACGCTCGTTAGCGTGCATGCGGAGAATACGGTTGATACGCTCGCCCTTGCCCTTGTTGGCATTGAGGACGGAGTCACCGCTCTTCAAAACGCCGCTGTAAACACGCACGAAAGTAAGCCTACCGACAAACGGGTCGGTCATGATCTTAAACGCAAGAGCGCTGAACGGAGCGGAATCGGAAGGCTCGCGCGTCAAAACGACGTCGTGATCCTTGGGGTCGATACCTTCGGTCGCGCCGATATCGATAGGCGACGGGAGGTAATCCACGATGGCGTCGAGAAGCGCTTGCACGCCCTTGTTCTTAAACGCGCTACCGCAAAGCACGGGAACGACTTGGTTGGCGATGACGCCCTTACGGAGCGCCGCCTTGAGCTCAGGCACGCTGATCTCCTCTTCCATGATGAACTTTTCCATGAGGTCGTCGTCGCACTCGCAGATCTTTTCAACGAGTTCGGCGCGAGCGGCCTTGGCGGCTTCCATCATATCGGCGGGAACGTCGGTCACGTCGAAGACTTTACCGTCGTCGTTGTGATAGATGTCCGCCTTCATGTTGAGAAGGTCGATGATACCCTTAAACTCCTTGGCTTGACCGATAGGAAGTTCGAAAGCAACGGCGTTGGCGCCGAGCCTCTTCTTCATCATATCGATAACGCGCGGGAAGTTTGCGCCCTCGATGTCCATCTTGTTGACGAACGCGATGCGCGGAACTTTGTACTTGGTAGCTTGACGCCACACAGTTTCGGACTGGGGCTCAACGCCGCTCTTAGCACAGAAAACGGCGACCGCGCCGTCAAGAACGCGGAGCGAACGCTCCACTTCCACGGTGAAGTCAACGTGTCCCGGGGTGTCGATGAGGTTGATAGCGCAATCTTTCCATTGAACGGTGGTAGCGGCGGAAGTGATGGTGATACCACGCTCCTGCTCTTGCTCCATCCAGTCCATCGTTGCGCCGCCGTCGTGCACTTCGCCGATCTTACGCGTCTTGCCGGTATAGTACAAGATACGCTCGGACGTCGTGGTTTTGCCGGCGTCGATGTGCGCCATGATGCCTATATTTCTGGTTTTTTCAATCGCTGTGTCTCTCATTTATTTATCCTACCAACGATAATGAGCGAACGCCTTGTTGGCTTCTGCCATACGATGCATTTCGTCTCTCTTCTTCACTGCGTTGCCCAAGCCGTTTGCCGCGTCCATGAGCTCGCCCGCAAGCCTCTGGTCGCTCGTCTTCTCGCCGCGCTTTCTCATGAAAGTAACGAGCCAACGAATGCCCAAAGTTTGCCTTCTTTCTTCGCGGATCTCCTGCGGAACTTGATACGTCGCGCCGCCGACCCTTCTTGCCTTCACCTCGACCTGGGGCATCACGTTGGCAAGCGCCTTCTTGAACACCTCGATCGCGCCGGATCCGGTCTTTTCCTCTACAATATGAAATGCCCCGTAAACGATGCTCTCCGCGGTCCCTTTCTTGCCGTCAAGCATAATTTGGTTGACGAGTTTGGTCACGACTTTGTCATGATAAATCGGATCGGGAAGCACGTCACGCTTAGGCACACCACTTCTTCTTGGCATACTAAATTATCTCCTTATATATTAATCTTAATCGTTGTATTACTTAGGTATTACTTGGACTTCTTTGCGCCGTACTTACTACGAGCCTGCTTGCGCTTCGCAACGCCGGCAGTATCGAGCGCACCACGCACGATATGATACCTAACACCAGGTAAGTCCTTAACTCTGCCGCCGCGGATCAACACGACGCTGTGCTCCTGCAGGTTGTGGCCGATACCGGGAATATAAACGGTACCTTCCATGCCGTTGGAGAGGCGCACCCTCGCGATCTTACGCATAGCGGAGTTCGGCTTCTTAGGCGTGGTGGTAGTGACCGACAGGCAAACGCCGCGACGTTGCGGGCAGCTCTGCAGGATAGGAGCCAGAGTCTTGGACTCCTGCTTCTCTCTACCGTGCCTAATTAACTGATTGATTGTTGGCATATACTGACCTCCTTATAGTCTTGCGCTTTGTTCCGTCAACCCTTGGAACTCTGCGCTCCTTGCGCCCGAAGGCGCAGCCTGCATAACCCCGGAGTTTCCTCCGAATCGACTGCTTTTATCTGACGAGCCCGACGACCGCCGCGCCGACGTCGATGCCTACTTTCTTTCCGAGGACGTTCATTTCCGGCCCCTTCTTGATTTCGACCCCTTTGCCGCGCGCTTCCTCGCGAAGCTTCGCTTTGATAAATTCTTCACAGTCGGACGACACTATTACACACCATACCGTGCCGTCTGTAATACCCCGCAAGACCTGCTTCAGCCCAACAAATCTCTTGGAGGAATTATCAATTAAATTATCATATTCTCCCGTCATGGTAACCCTCCGATGACGACAAAATTACTTGCAATTACTCACAAGCCCTTTTATTTTATCAATTCTATAGCGGATAGTCAAATAAATAACGATAAAATTTTTAAACAAAAAAACGGCGTTTTCCTAAGGAAACGCCTAAGTTTGAAGCTTAAACGAGGGGAATGCTCGCCCGCGCGTCAAGTTCCTCCCCCGCGAGAGCCGAACCATCGCCGTACCTGACCTGCAAATACGCTTCCATTGCGATCATCGCCGCGTTGTCGGTGCAAGTTTCCTTGGTGGGGAAATGGGCGCGAAGATCGCGCTTTGCGCACGCTTCCGTTAAGACGCGACGGATCTCCCCGTTGGCGCCCACGCCGCCCGCGAGCGCGATATCTTTAAGACCGTACTCTTTTGCCGCGCGCACCGCCGCTTTTACCAGCATTTCCGCAACGGCGGATTGGAAGGAACAGGCAACGTCCGCCTTGTTGATCTCTTCCCCGCGCTGCGCCGCGGTATGCGCGTAGTTGATGACCGAAGTTTTGATGCCGCTAAAGGAAAAGTCGTAGGGGCTGCCCGTCTTGGGTTCGGGAATATAAACGGTGCGAACGCCGCCCTTTGCCGCCTTTTCGATCTCCGGCCCGCCGGGGTACGGCAAGGACAAAACGCGCGCCACCTTGTCAAAAGCTTCGCCAACGGCGTCGTCCATCGTGCCGCCGAGGTAGGTAAAAGAAGTGTAGCTATCCACTTTTACGACGGCGGTGTGCCCGCCCGAAACGATGAGCCCTATATAGGGCGGGGTAAGAGAGGGGTCGGCAATATAGTTTGCCGCGATGTGCCCGCGAATGTGATTGACTTTGATCAAAGGTTTATTGAGGGCAAAAGCAAGCCCTTTCATATAACTGACGCCCACCAAAAGCGCGCCGAGAAGCCCCGCGCCGTAGGTGACGGCAAAACAATCGGCGTCGGACGCCGTAACGCCCGCCTTTTTCAGCGCTTCCTCGACGACGGGCTCCACGTTGATAACGTGATTCCTGCTTGCGATCTCGGGGACGACGCCGCCGTACTCTTTGTGAATGTCGATTTGAGAAGAAATGACGGAAGAAAGGATCTTGCCGTCCTTTAACACCGCGCAAGCCGTTTCGTCGCAGGAAGATTCCAACGCGACGATCAAGAGATCCTTTTTCTCCTTAAGCTCGGCAAAGGTCATATTACGCCTTTTTCAGATACTCCACGATGAAGTCCTGCAGATCTCCGTCCATGACCGCCTGCACGTTGGGGTTTTCATACCCGGTGCGGTGATCCTTGACGAGAGTATAGGGGCAAAAAACGTACGAACGGATCTGACTGCCCCACTCGATCTTTTTAAGCTCGCCCTTCAAGGACTGCTCGAGTTCCATTTGCTCGCGCTCCTTGAGTTCCACGAGTTTGCTCATCAACATACGCATCGCAACTTCGCGGTTTTGGATCTGGCTGCGCTCGTTTTGGCAAGCGACGATGATGCCCGTCGGGATGTGCGTGATGCGGATGGCGGATTCGGTTTTGTTGACGTGCTGACCGCCCGCGCCGCCGCTTCGATAGGTATCGACCTTAAGATCCTCTTGGCGGATCTGAATTTCGGTGTCGTCCTGGATGACCGGCATAACTTCCAAAGAAGCGAAGGAAGTATGACGGCGGCTGTTTGCGTCAAAGGGAGAGATGCGCACCAAGCGGTGCACCCCCTTTTCCGCCTTCAAATAGCCGTAAGCGTTGTCACCGTCGATCTCAAAGCTGACGCTTTTGATGCCCGCTTCGTCGCCGGGGAGCATATCCAAAACCTTGGTGGAATACCCGCGCTTTTCAGCGTAGCGGGAATACATGCGGAACAACATGCTGCACCAATCTTGCGCCTCGGTGCCGCCCGCGCCGGCGTGCAAGGTCAAAATGGCGTCGCATCCGTCGTGCTTGCCCTTCAAAAGGGCGGCGATCTTCATCTGTTCCGCTTCTTCGGAAAGGGTCTTGAGTTCCGTTTCCACAGTGGGGAGCTCCTCCAACGCTTCTTCCATCTCGGCAAGCTCGATGAGCACGCCGATATCTTCCGCGCGGGACTCCAATTTTTTGACCTTGGCGAGTTTGTCGCTCACCTGCTTGAGTTCCTTGTTGACGCGTTGGCTCTTTGCCTGATCGGTCCAAAAGCCCTCTTGGTTTTGTTCCTCTTCCAACTCCGCCTTTCTCTTTTCCAAAGAGGGGACGTCCAAGGCGTCCGCCACTTCCGTTATAACTTCGCGGAGCGCCGCGAGTTTTTGTTTGCTTTCGTCAAATTCAACCATATTATCTACCACAACAATTCTTGTACTTTTTGCCGCTGCCGCAGGGACACGGATCGTTCCTGCCCACCTTCTCCTTCTTCACGGGGACGGGCGGAGGCGTGCGTTTTTCCTCCTTGCGGACTTCCATCTTGAGCGCCATAAAGACGGTGTCGCGTTGGATGGCGGAGATCATCTCGTCAAACATCTCGAACCCTTCGTTGGCGTAGCTGATAACGGGGTCGTGCTGACCAACGGCGCGGAGGCCGATGCCGCGACGGAGGGCGTCCATTGCGTCGATGTGCTCGATCCAATGCCTATCCACGGCGCGAAGCAAAACGTGACGCTCAAAATCACCGAAGGGGATGCCCTGCGCTTTGTAGCCTTCTTCCTTTTCGTCGTAGGCGTCGATCGCCGCAAGGGCGACGGCGTCCGCGATCTTGCCGAAGTTCAAGCCGGAAGCAAGCTCCTTGGTAACGACGTTGGACCCTGCGGGCAAAAGTCTATCCTCGATCTCGCGGTTGATCCTATCGTAATCCCAAAGGACGTAATCCTTGGAATAATCGATGATGCCGCCAAGGTATTCCGCCGTAACGGAGGGGATCATCTTGACGATCTCCTCGTGCACGTCGGCGCCGGTCAAAACCTTGTTACGCTCTGCGTAAATGATCTCACGCTGACGGTTCATTACGTCGTCGTAGGCAAGAACGTGTTTGCGGTAAGAATAGTTTCTGTTTTCCACCGCAAGTTGCGCCCGCTCGATGGAACGGGTGATGATCTTCATTTGAATGGGGGTATCCTCGTCGAGGTTGAAGGTGTTGGCGATGCTGTACATCCTGTCGCCGCCGAACACGCGAGCGAGGTCGTCTTCCATAGAAATATAGAAGACGGAAGAGCCGATGTCCCCTTGTCTGCCGCTACGACCGCGAAGCTGGTTGTCGATACGCCTGGATTCGTGACGCTCGGTGCCGATCACCCTAAGGCCGCCCACCGCAAGCACTTGTTGTTTTTCGGCGTCGGTTTGCGCCTTATGCTCGGCGTACAGTTTTTTGTAATCTTCCCTTGCGCGAAGGGCTTCTTCCGAAACGTCCTGCGCGTAGCCCACCGCTTCCACGATGGCTTCGTGCGTGTAGCCCTTCTTTTCCAAGGCGGCGCGAGCAAGATACTCGGGGTTGCCGCCGAGCATGATATCGGTACCACGGCCCGCCATGTTGGTGGCGATGGTCACCTGCCCAAGCCTACCCGCCTGCGCGACGATCTCCGCCTCGCGCTCGTGGTTCTTGGCGTTCAAAACGTTGTGGGGAACGCGTTCCTTTTTGAGGATGGCGGAAAGTTCTTCGGACTTTTCAACCGAGATGGTGCCCACGAGGACGGGTTGCTTGCGTTCGTAGCAATCCTTGATATCCTCGGTGATGGCGCGAAGTTTGCCCGCCTGCGTCTTGTACAAAAGGTCGTTTTCATCGCGGCGCTTGACCGGCAGGTTGGTGGGGATGACCACGACGTCCAAACCATAGATCTGCTTGAACTCGGTCTCCTCCGTTTTGGCGGTACCCGTCATACCCGAAAGCTTTTTGTACATGCGGAAGTAGTTTTGGAAAGTGATGGTGGCGTAGGTCTTGTTCTCGTCGCGGACGCGGACGCCTTCCTTCGCTTCGATCGCCTGATGCAAGCCGTCGCTGTAGCGTCTGCCGATCATCAAACGGCCGGTGAATTCGTCGATGATGATAACTTCCTGATCGCTGACGATGTAATCCTTGTCGCGCTTCATCATATACTGCGCCTTCAAAGCGATGTTGATATGATGGTTGAGGTCGTTGTGCTCGATGTCGCCGAGGTTGTCGATGGCAAAGTAACGCTCCGCCCTTTCGACGCCTTGCTCGGTGAGACGGATGCTGTTTTCCTTCTCGTCCTTTTCGTAATCGTCCTCGTGCAAGGTTTTGACGAAGCGGCTGACCTTCAAATAGATCTCGCTGCTCTTATCCCCTTTGCCCGAAATGATAAGAGGAGTGCGCGCCTCGTCGATCAAGATGCTATCCACCTCGTCGATGATGGCGAAAACTTGCCCTCTTTGCACCATTTGCGCCTTGCTGATGGCCATATTGTCCCTGAGGTAATCAAAACCGAGAGAATTGTTGGTGGCGTAAAGAATGTCGCAGTTGTACGCCGCGCGCTTTTCCTCCGCAGACATCCCTTCGATGGAAACGCCTACGGTAAGACCAAGGAAGCGGTGCACCTTGCCCATCCATTCCGCGTCACGTTTTGCGAGGTAATCGTTGACCGTGACGATGTGCATGCCTTCGCCCGTAAGAGCGTTCAAATAAGCGGGGAGGGTACTGACCAGCGTCTTACCTTCACCGGTGCACATCTCGGCGATCCTGCCTTGATGCAGGGCGATGCCGCCCAAAAGTTGCACGTAAAAATGGCGAAGCCCCAACACTCTCGACGAAGCCTCGCGGACCACGGCGTACGCATCGGGAAGAAGTTCGTCCAGCGTGGCGCCTTCCTTGATGCGCTCCTTAAAATAGGGGGTCATCGCTTTGAGTTCCTCGTCCGACATCGATGCGTAATGCGGGGCGAGAAGCTCGATCTTATCCGCGATCTTGCGGAGCTTTCTTACTTGTCTTTCATTGGCGTTTGCGAATATACACATAAGTTCACCTCGTAACTATTTTACTATAAGCAAAATAATAAGTAAAATAATTTGTTTAAATGTCAAGAATCCGCTTGTATTGGCGGTTTTTCCCTCGTGCCGGCAAAGGTCAAAACGTAAACCGCTTTCGCACCGGCTTGTTTTAGCACCTTCGCCGCTTGGTTTGCGGTGGTGCCCGTCGTCAAAACGTCGTCCACCAAAAGGATAGTCTTACCTTTCACCTTCTCTGCGTCCGTCACTTTGAAGGCGTCCTTTAAGTTCTCCTCACGCGCCGCGCGCCCGCCCTGCAGGCTGCTTGACGCAAGGGTATCCTTTTCGCGACGGAGAGAAGCAAGGTCGATGGGCAAGCGAAGATCGGACGCGATCACTCTTGCCAACAGTTCGCTTTGGTTGTATCCCCTTTGTTTTTGCCTATTGGGATGCAAGGGGACCGGGATCACCGCGTCCACGGCCTTTTCTTCTTCCAAAAAGCGGTCAGTCATCTGCTTTGCCATCCCTTGGGCAAGGTACTTTCTGCCGTGGAATTTGAGTTTGGTGACGAGGGCGACGGCGGCGCCGTTGTAGGCAAGCGGCGCAAACGCGCGGTCGAATTCCATTTCGCGGTTTTGGCAATCTAAGCAGTAATCACCCTCGGAGACCATCATCCTGCCGCATTTCAAACATCCCTTGTCCCCGATCACTTCGAGAAGCGCGTAACACTTGTTGCAAATACGATAGCGCGAAGGCTTGGGAAGCTCGCGGTCGCATACGACGCAATTGTGTTCGTCGACGAACAAGAGGGAAAGAAACTTTGAAAACTTAGAACTCATTTTCCTTGAGGAACAAAGAAAGGGCGGTATGCCGCTTTTCGGTATAATTGTTTTTGATCATCTTCACGACGTTTTGTTTGTCCCCGACAAGCACGACGGCGCGTTTTGCGCGGGTGATGGCGGTATACAACAGATTGCGCGAAGTAACGATGGGGTTATAGCGTGAAATGACCACGACGGCGATGGGGAATTCCGAGCCCTGGCTCTTGTGCACGCTGATGCAATAAGCAAGCGCAAGTTGGTCGAGGTCGCCCGCCGTGTAGGTGGCTACTTTGCCGTCCTCAAACTGCACTTGGAGCTGCGCTTCGGCGCGGGAGACCCCGACGACCTTGCCGATGTCCCCGTTGAAAACGCCTTCGCCCGCTTCGTACTTTTCGCCCGTCTTTTGCACCCAACCGAGCTGATAATTGTTGACCACGTGGATAACTCTATCGCCCACGCGGAAGATGCGGTCGCCCGAGATCATCTCCCCCTTTTCCCTATCGGGCGGATTGATGACCTTTTGCAATTCCGCATTCAGGCTTTCCACCCCGGCGTCCCCCTTCTTCAAGGGAGCGAGCACCTGCACTTCGGATGCGGGAAGGGCGAAGTATTTGGGCAAACGCTCGGTGCAAAGCGAAACGACGTCCTTCATCACCGCCCCTTCTTCCGTCACGTTGTCAAAGAAGAAGTCGCGGCTGCGATTGTCGAATTCGGGCACGGCGCCGCCGTTGATCATATGGGCGTAAATAGCGATGTTGCTATCCGACGATTGACGATAAATGTGCGTCAGGTATTTTACCGGAATGATGCCGGAAGAAATGATGTCCGCGAGGATGTTGCCCGCCCCAACAGAGGGAAGCTGATCCTTATCCCCCACGAGCACGATCTTGCCGCCCACGGGCACCGCCTTCAACAGGGCGTTGAAAACGTACTCGTCCGCCATGCTGATCTCGTCCACGATCACGACGTCGGCGTCCAGCTTGGTTTCGGGCACGGAAGAAGAGGGATGCAGTTCCAAAAGACGGTGGATGGTTTTTGCCACGGCGCCCGTCGCTTCGCTCATACGCTTGGCGGCGCGCCCCGTCGGCGCGGTCAAAGCAAAGGTATAGCCCTGCTTTTTCAAAAGTTCGATGATGAATTTGATGATGGTGGTCTTGCCGGTGCCCGGCCCGCCCGAGATCACCACGCAACCGCTGTTTACCGCGGCGGCGATGGCTTCCTTTTGCGCCGAGTGCAAGTTAACGCCCTGCGCTTTTTCAAAAGCGGCAATCTCCTCTTCGAGGTCAAGGTCCAATTCCACGCTGTGCCCCATGATGCGAAGCAGGTTTTTGGCAATGCTCTTTTCCAAGTTGTAGTAGGAAGAAAGCATCACGCCGTTCATCTTGTAATCGTTGAGGTAAACGAGGGTGCCCTCAAGTTGCATATCGTCGATGGTGGCAAGCACCACGTGCTCCTTATCTTCCTCAAAAGCGAGGAGCTTCATCGTCTCGCGCACGAGCATCCCCAGCGGCAAATAGGTGTGCCCCTTGGTGGACGCCGCGCTTTTTAAAACGTGCACGACGGCGGCGCTCAGACGGAAGGAACTTTCCTTATCCAGCCCCATTGAGAGGGCAAGCATATCGGCGGTGGCAAAGCCCACGCCGTCCACGTCCTCGATCAAACGGAAAGGATTGTTGCGGATGACGTTTTCCGTCAGACCTTCGTACGTGCGATAAATTTTGAGCGCCAAATTCAAGGAGATATCAAAGCTTTGCAAAAAGATGATGGTCTGCTGCATCGCGCGGAATTCGGAAAACTGGTTGCCGATGCTTTCCGCCTTGACCTTGCTGATGCCCCTTACCTTAACGAGTTCGTGCGGCGTGAATTCGATCACTTCAAAGGTCTTTTCTCCGAAAAAGGAAACGATATTTTTGGCGGTGATCTCTCCGATACCTTTAAAAAGCCCGCCGGAAAGGTAACGGATCATGCTTTCCCGCCCGGTGGGGGGAGAGACCTTTACGCTGGTGATCTTAAACTGCTCGCCGAAATTGCGGTTGACCACGTGGTCCCCCGTCATCACCACTCTTTCGCCCTCGGTCACGGGCGGAAAGATACCCACGCAGGTCACGCGCTTGGGCGTGGCGACGTGGGCGACGGTATAGCCGTTTTCCGCATTACGGAAGACGATGCTTTCGATGTTTCCGACGAGTTCCATAATAGAAATATTATACCACAAACGGCATAATTAGTAAAGACGGGTCAGGAGAGCTTGGCAAGTTCTTTTTCCATACCGCCAAGCAAGTAAACCTCTGTGTACCCCATATGATCCATCGTGTATTTAACTTGGGTACTGCGCAGCCCTTTGGAGCAATACACCACGCAAACGGTGTCCTTGTGGGGGACGGTTTCGGCAATGTGCGAATAAATTTCGGTAAAGGGGGTGCAAAGCGCCCCTTCGAGGTGCCCTTTTTGGTACTCTTCTCTCGTGCGAGCGTCCAACAAAAGCGCGCCCTTTTTCAAAAGCTCCTTTGCCTTTTCTTCCGAGATCGCTTGGATGGGCGCGGGTTCACGGTAGGACAAAGCGGCGTTTACGTCCGCGGCGTCCCCCGCCTTTTCGCTTTTAACGCGGAGCACGACGGTTTCGTGCGGCGGCACAACGAAGCAGAGGTTTTCCCTTACGGAAAGGTCCTCGTGCTTCCACAGATCACGCAGGGAGAGTATCTTGCCGCAAAGCCCCGCGGTTTTGTAGTCGAGCGTCATTTCGAGGGGAGCGTCGCTCCTGTTCAAAAAGGCAACCGCCTTCTCCTTGCCGCGCGCTTCGCCGAGGTCCTTCACCCACGCTTCGCCGAGGAGGGCGCCGTCAGCGCCTTTATACTCTTTTACGACGTAGGCTTGCAAACAAGCGGCGTCCTGATCCAGGGCGATCAGTTCGCGGTTTTTTAAGATCTCCAGCGTGGCGGCGGGGATCTTCGTTAGGTCGCACCCCACCATCAAGGGGGTGGACATCATACACCACATTGCAAAATGCGTCTTTTCCTCCTCGTAGGTGAGCCCGTTGCCGATCTGCATCATATCGAGGTCGTTGACGTGCCCGGGAGAGCAATACTTCCTGAGAGGCTTGATGTTGTCGATTTGGCGAAGGATGGAAGCAAAATTCGGTTGGATATCCGCCGCCGTGCGCCAGGAATCCGCGATGGGCACCGCCCATTCGCCGGGGAAAAACTTGCGGCAAACGTTATACACCAAAGTTTTCTTTTGGCGGTGGCGTATCTCGTCCACGATCTCCCCTACCTTGACGTAAACCGCCTTTTCGTCCACGCCTTCGCGCAGGGCGCCGCACCAATCCACCTTGATGAAGTCAAAGTCACAATCCACGAGGTAGGTTTCAAGGTCTTCCCTTTCGTGCCCGACGAGCCCGACGCCCAAACCGTTTTCCCCCTCGTTGTCATAGTAGTACCCGCAAGAGGCGCTGCCCGCCTCTGAGTAAATGCCCGCTTTCAAGCCCAAAGAATGCGCGTAGTCCGCAAGCGGCTTGATGCCGTTCGGGAAGCGCTCCTTGTGGAAGCGTATCTTGCCGTCCGCGCCCCGCCCGCCAAAAAAGCCGTCGTCGGTGTTTGCGTATACGTAGCCGCATTCCGCAAGACCGGTGGAGATCATCGCGTCAAATTGCCGCTTCAATTTTTCTTCGTTGATATTCGTCCGAAAGCAATTCCAAGACGCCCACCCCATTAGCGGGGTCTTCCTTCTAAAATC